>NZ_AJVM01000014.1:0-62950 GCF_000281735.1 Rhizobium sp. AP16
TGTGCGGCTTGACAGAGCCCGGCTTGCACAGGACCTGACCACGCTCGACGTCGTCACGCTGAATACCGCGAACCAGGGCGCCGATGTTGTCGCCTGCCTGGCCCTGATCGAGCAGCTTGCGGAACATTTCAACGCCGGTAACCGTCGTCTTCTTCGTATCACGAATGCCGACGAACTCGACTTCTTCGCCAACCTTGACGATACCACGCTCGACGCGGCCCGTCACAACCGTACCACGGCCGGAGATCGAGAACACGTCTTCGACAGGCATCAGGAACGGCTGGTCGATCGGACGCTCAGGCGTCGGGATGTAGGCGTCAACAGCAGCCATCAGCTCGCGGATCGAGTCTTCGCCGATGGTCTTATTGCTGTCATTGAGTGCAGCAAGTGCAGAGCCCTTGACCACCGGGACGTCGTCGCCCGGGAAGTCGTAGGACGACAGAAGTTCGCGAACTTCCATCTCGACGAGCTCGAGAAGCTCGGCGTCGTCAACCTGGTCGACCTTGTTCAGGAACACAACGATCGCCGGAACGCCAACCTGGCGGGCGAGCAGAATGTGTTCGCGCGTCTGCGGCATCGGGCCGTCAGCAGCCGAGCAAACCAGGATCGCGCCGTCCATCTGTGCCGCACCCGTGATCATGTTCTTCACATAGTCAGCGTGGCCGGGGCAGTCGACGTGGGCGTAGTGACGAGCTGGCGTCTCATATTCAACGTGTGCCGTCGAAATCGTGATGCCGCGTGCCTTTTCTTCCGGTGCAGCGTCGATCTGGTCATACGCCTTGAACTCACCGAAGTACTTCGTGATCGCTGCCGTCAGAGACGTCTTGCCGTGGTCAACGTGGCCAATCGTGCCGATGTTAACGTGCGGCTTATTGCGCTCAAACTTACTCTTTGCCATTTGAATGCTTCCTGTGAACGTAAATGAGTGACCCCGGCGAACCGGTTTAGTGCCGCCGTTTAAGGCTTTCATCGCATTTGCGCAAGACTTAATTGCAGGCCCTGTTCTTGGTGAAGTATGGCCGATGACGGGCAGTGAGCGGCCCTCGGCACAGATTCACCGCGAAGGTTTCGCCGGCCGATCCGGAAAGACGTAAAAGCATTTGCCGGTTCAGCAGCTTAGATAGGGATGCCGAGGAAATAGTTCCAGATGCCGGCAGCGGGATTGCACCCGCGCTTATCAAGCCGATGGCGCCCCGCCAACGCAAAGCGCCCTCTCCGATAAAGGGAAAGGGCGCTGAAAGCCACGATCTCAGTGATCGCTTGTCTACAACGTAAACTTATGGCGCCGCTCCAGATGCAGCGCGCCATAAGCCTGCTGCAATCAATCGAGCAGATCGGCCGGCACCTTGCCGCCATTGTCCGAAAGCTTCTTCAGCAGTGCCTTGTGCAGGAAGATGTTCATCTTGGCGGAATCGCCCGCATCGCCGGTATAGCCCAGCTCCTGTGCGAGCTCCTTGCGTTCCGTAAGGCTCGCATCCATCCCGAGCGCCTTCATCAGATCCACGATCGAATGTTTCCAATCGAGTTTCTGACCACTCTTTTTCACGGCCGCGTCGAGGATCGAAGCGATATCCACAGGGGACGCCGATGTCGTTGAGGCCGGCGCGGTTGCAGCTGGCGTCGTCGGCGCGGAAGATGAAGGTGCCGTGCCAGTTGTGGTGGTTGGCGTTGCCGTGGGAGAAACTTCGGCAGCCTTTGCCTCTCCCCAGATTGCATTCTTGATCTTGTCGAAGATACCCATGTGCACTCCCCCTTTTCGGTTGGCTCACAAATATCTACCGCTCATTAAAATATAAGCAACCCCTCACGTCAAAGATGCATAGCTGAATATCTTATGACCTCTGAAGATTCATCAGGACCGGTTCTTGCAAGATCTGCCAGTTACGCCGGATTCATCCGCGTTAAAACCACGGCGATGGCCCTAGGGGCCGACCGCGGGATATCTGCCCTGGATACGGCAGATATCGCCCCGGGGCCACGGCAGCAAAGATCCGCATTGCGATTACTCCGCTATCGACTTTACAAACAGAACGTGCATTGATGAGACATCGACCGTTTGGAGATTTGAGATGGCATTAGCTCAACTGACAAGTGCGGACGTGAGCATTGGCACGATCTACGTAAATCCACATAATGTGGTGTACGTTGCAGCCGGACAGAAATACACCGTTCTCGCCACAACGGTGTCCAATCCAAACGGCGTGCCGCTTCTGCTGTATGTCGCTGATAGCGTCGAGCAAGTGAGGCAGAAGCTCAACATTGCCATGGGCAAAGTGCTCGCTCCCGCTTGATAGCGGCGGATACCTTCGGCACGAGCTTGATCTCATCTGGCATCACCGGATCGACGTGACCCGGGCTGGTTGTCGTTGACCGACCCGAGGCCGAGACCCTATTCGGGAATACGATCCCATCGCTCAAAACGCACAAGACCAACGCTACGACGGCGCGTGATTTGAACGGCTGTCCACTGAAGGCAGCAGCATTGTCAAAAGTCGCAGCCGACATACGACGATACGCGATATAACCAATTGATTGAAAATTCTGGAGCGGGTAGCGGGAATCGAACCCGCGTATTCAGCTTGGAAGGCTGCTGCTCTACCATTGAGCTATACCCGCGGGTGGTCAAGATCCGGTCCGGAATGGTGGAGGGAGTTGGATTTGAACCAACGTAGGCTGAGCCAACGGATTTACAGTCCGTCCCCTTTAACCACTCGGGCATCCCTCCAGTATTCCGACTGGATCTTGCGACCAAGCTTGCTAGACCGGGCGTCGCCGCTGCGATCTGCGCCGCGTATATGACCGGCCCGTTTCCGTCTGTCAACACAAGGAATTGCCAAAAATGGCGAAAAAATTTCAGCCTTGGGAAAAACCCGTGGATGAAAGAGGACTATGCGCTCCGAGGCGCTGCCGCTATAAAGCCGCATGAGCAAAGACAGAACCTCCGGCCCTTCAGGCCCAGAAAACACCGCTGACGACAAATCGGCCAAGGACACACACTACGCCACCCTGCGGCGGGCGCATCGCGACGCCAAGCGCGAGCGCGGCGAAATTCCGACACCTGTGCCGCAGAAACGCAAACGGCCCGGCGCGGACGACTGGAAGCCGCCGGCGCTCGCTCCCGATCAGGTCTATCTCTATGGCCTGCACACGGTTCGCGCGGCCCTTGCCAATCCCGAGCGGAAAAATATCAAGCTTTCGACGACGCAGAATGCGCTGGTACGGCTGGAGATCGGCCCCGTCGACGCACTCGGCATTCCCTTCGAGATCGTCTCGCCGCAGGATATCGACAAGGTGCTCGGTCCTGAAGCCATCCATCAGGGCGTGATGCTGGAAACCCGCCCCCTGCCCGTTCGCCGCCTTGAAGCGCTGAAAGACAGCCCGCTGCTGCTGGTGCTCGACCAGGTGACCGATCCGCACAATGTCGGCGCGATCATGCGCTCGGCCGTCGCGTTCGACGCCGCCGCCGTCATCACCACGCAGCGTCACAGCCCGACCGAATCAGGCGTGCTGGCGAAATCCGCCTCCGGCGCGCTGGAACTCATCCCTTATATACAGATCACCAACCTTGCCGACGCGCTCGGCGAGCTGCATCGCCTCGGCTTCGTCAGCATCGGCCTTGATTCGGAAGGACCGGCGCCGCTTGAAGGCACGTTTTCGGGCGAGAAGGTCGCTCTTGTCCTCGGTTCGGAGGGTAAGGGGCTGCGCCAGAAGACGCGGGAAACCGTGAATGCGCTGGCGCGCCTCGACATGCCGGGCGCGATCAAGTCACTCAACGTCTCGAACGCGGCCGCGATCGCGCTTTATGCGGCACGGTCCTATCTGAGAAGCTAGCGGCACGACGCTGTCGCAGCAGATTTTGGGGGAATTTGCCTTGATCCGTAGTTTTGGTCTCGCGGCGGCCTTTTCCGCCGTCATCCTCGCCGTCGGCCAACCGGCTAGCGCTGCCGATGACGAGCTTGTGCAGGCACAGGCGGGCACTTGGCTGCTAGCGCCCGAGAGCGGCGCCAAGGGCTGCCGCCTCACCTTCGAGACCGCGAAAACGGCCGGTGGCTATGCCATCAGCGGCGCGGATGCCTGCGCAACCGCCCTGCCCGCGCTTGCCAAGGCGAGCGCCTGGAATTTCACCGACGACGGCTCGCTCACCATCAGCGATGCCACGCAGAAGGTGCTGCTTCGCCTTCAGGAAGAGGAAGGCTCGCCCTGGGAAAGCGAAGGGAGTGATCCGATGTGGCTGCTGCCGGCGCTTGGCGATGTCGACCATGTGCCCACCACCGCAAGCCTGAGCGGCGTCTGGCAGGTCCGGCAGCCGGATGGCAAGGCCATGTGCGATGTCACGCTGACCAGCGAGACCGACAAGGACGGCACGCCGAAAATGTCACCAGGCGAAGACTGCCCCGCCAACATTGCCGATCTCAAACTTTCCCTTTGGGCCATGGAAGGTTTCGGGCTGGTGCTGATGGGAGGCGACGGCTCCTCACTCTCCTTCGATATGCAGCCGGACGGCAGCTTCAAGACATCCGACGAGGAAGAGGGAGAACCGATGCTGCTGGTGCGCAAGCAAGGCGGCTAAAAATCCGATACCCAGCTACGGGTTGAAATCCCCGCAATATGACTATCTAACATTAGATAAATCTAAAACTGATTGAGATAAGACATATCGCAAAACGGGCGCGGCGTGCATGATTCCATCGAATATCCGTAAATTCATCTTCCACGATTTGCGAAGTGTTGAAGGATATATCGATCCGCCCGATGCCCTTGTTTATCTGTCCATCCTGGAGCGCCAGCGCGAGCATGGATTGGAAGGCGGCGTCGCTGAAATCGGCGTATATTTCGGCCGCTCCTATTTTCTCCTGAAAAAGATCACCTCGCCGGACGACCGCGTACTCGGCATCGATCTCTTCGACATCGGCGAAATGTCGAACGGCACCTCCGAGCAATACCGCTCGTTCCTACGGAATGGCGACCGTCTTGGCCTGTCAGTCGACAAGGATCTGCTGGTCGTCGGCGATAGCGCGGAACTGTCACCGCAGGACGTATTGGACAAGGTTGGCAAGGTGCGCTTCTTCAGCATAGACGGCGGCCATACATTGGCGAATCTGGAAGCCGACTGCAGACTGGCAAAAGAGACGATCGCCGATCATGGCGTCATAGTCTTCGACGACACCTTCAATCCCGCCTGGCCGGAAGTGACCGTCGGTGTCGCCGATTTCCTGCGCAACAACGATCAGGGCTTCTCGGCCTTCTGCATGACGAAATACAAGACCTACGTCTGCCGGCGCGAATTTTACGACTTCTACCGCGCAGCAATCCTGCGGGCGCCGCATCTCAGAGCCTTCGAACGGGCTGAAACGCACTTCCTGGGATCCGACGCCATCCGCCTGCATAATCCCTTCGGCCGGCGTATTCTCTATGAACTCATGACCCGCTCAGGCATGGGCGCCCTATCGGAGCGCGCCTACCGCTGCCATTAAACAAGGTCTCGCTTAGCGAAGCACAATCGGCTGCGGATGCCAGGCCGATTGTTGCCAAAGGGATCGCTGGGTGACCGGACATCCCTCCTGCAGCTTCGACCAGGAGGTGACGTTGAGGTTCATCTCACACTGGGCAAGATAGCTCTTGCCGTCGACGGTCATGCAGGCGATCTCCCCGATGGCATGCTGTTTTCCATCGCTGTTCTTGCAGTAGCAATCCTGGCCGGCCAGTGCCGGCACACTCGCAATCATCGCGCTCACAACGAGCGGCAGTCCCAAGACGATATGCCTGAATGCCTTGTGCATGGCCATTCCCTCGTCCGCAGTCGGAAGAGAAAGTGTATGCCCATTTCAGGCATTGTAAATACGCCCACATTCGTAGCGGATTCGCGCTGCGTAGGCCGTATCGGGCTTGCGATGCCCGGTTAGTGAACCGCCGGATCGGAATCGTCAAAGAACGTCTTGATGCCGTCGCGGGCGACCGTCGCCAGGAACTCGTCAAACGCCTCGCGATCGGTCGCAAAAGGCTCTTCCCATTCGATCAGGTCTTCATCAGGCGTGATCACTTCCATCCGCCAGTCCTGCTGGGTGCCCGCCGGACGGAAGATATCCACGAGCACGGTCATCCCGTCCTCGGTGAATTCGCCTGAGAGTTCGGAATGTTCAAGTTTGGGCTTCTTGGGCTTACCGGTCATATTTTTTCACACCTAGCAAAAAATAGAATCGCATGTCGGCGATCATCATGAATACCCAAAGGATGACATTTCCAATCATGCCGGCGCAAATGCCTTCTCGCGCTGGGCGATCTGGCAGCCAACTCATGAGATGTTTCGTCACTGGGAAAATGTGGTGCCCCCGCCAGGGTTCGAACCCGGGACCCCCTGATTACAAATCAGGTGCTCTACCAACTGAGCTACAAGGGCACAACGGCATGCCAAGTAGCAGATTTTGATCTCCTGTAAAGAGGAAAATCGGCTCTTCCGCCTCGATCCGGCAGATCGGCCATCCCCTTGTGGATTCACCAGTCTTTGCAAAACGTCTTGTCGCATAGGGGGAATATCATTTACCTAGTATGACCGTTTAAAGGACGTTGCATGTCACGCGCTTTTCAATCTGTTTGTTTTCTCGCCTCGACCGCGCCGGAAGCCCAGGCCGCACAAGAGGAGCTGATTCGCCTCTATGGCCAGACGCCGCAGGCGAATGCCGATATTGTCGTGGCGCTCGGCGGCGATGGCTTCATGCTGCAGACGCTGCACACGACGATGAACTCCGGCAAGCGTGTCTATGGCATGAATCGCGGCTCCATCGGTTTCCTGATGAACGATTATCGCACGGAAAACCTGCTGGAGCGCATTGAGGCCGCGGTCGAGAACGCTTTTCATCCGCTGCAAATGACCACGCGCAATGCGGATGGCAGCAGCTGCGTCGCGCTCGCCATCAACGAGGTGTCGCTGTTTCGCCAGTCCTATCAGACCGCAAAGCTGAAGGTCGAGATCGACGGCCGCGTCCGCCTGCCGGAATTGATCTGCGACGGGCTGATGGTGACGACGCCGGCCGGTTCCACCGCCTATAATCTGTCCGCCCATGGCCCGATCCTGCCCCTGGAAGCGCCGCTGCTCGCCATGACGCCGGTCAGCGCCTTCCGCCCCCGCCGCTGGCGCGGTGCCCTCCTGCCGAACAAGGTAACGGTCGATATCACCGTGCTCGAAGCGGAAAAGCGCCCGGTCAACGCCGCCGCCGATAATACCGAGGTCAAATCGGTCGTCGGCGTTCGGATCACCCAGAGCGAAGACACGACGGCGCGCATCCTGTCCGATCCGGACAGGTCATGGTCCGACAGGATCCTGGCGGAACAGTTTTCGGGTTGAGGATTGCTATAAAAAAAGCCCCGTCTCCGGGGCTTTTCTTTGATCAAACAAATCCTGATCTCAATCCACGTCGTCGACGACGGCATCGGCTGCGCCGCTGATGCGGTGGGCAAGCGCTGCTTCCATGAACTCGTTGAGATCGCCGTCGAGGACGTCGTCCGGAGCGGTGCTGGTGACGCCGGTGCGCAGGTCCTTGACGAGCTGGTAAGGCTGCAGGACGTAGGAGCGGATCTGGTGGCCCCAACCGATATCGGTCTTCGACGCGGCTTCGGCGTTGGCCGCCTCTTCCCGCTTCATCAACTCCGCTTCATACATGCGGGCGCGCAGCATGTCCCACGCCTTGGCGCGGTTCTTGTGCTGCGAGCGTTCCTGCTGGCACTGCACGACGATGCCGGTCGGGATGTGCGTGATACGCACGGCCGAATCGGTCGTATTGACGTGCTGGCCGCCGGCGCCGGACGAACGATAGGTATCGATGCGGCAGTCGCCTTCATTGATATCGATCTGGATCGAGTCGTCGACAACGGGATAGATCCAGATCGACGAGAAGGACGTGTGACGGCGCGCGTTGCTGTCATAGGGCGAGATACGCACCAGGCGATGAACGCCCGATTCGGTCTTCAGCCAGCCATAGGCATTGTGGCCCTTGACCAGAAGCGTCGCGGACTTGATGCCGGCTTCTTCGCCGTCATGAACTTCCAGAAGCTCCACCTTGAAACGCTGGCGCTCGGCCCAGCGTGTGTACATGCGCAGCAGCATGTTCGCCCAGTCCTGGCTCTCGGTGCCGCCAGCGCCGGAATGGACTTCGACGTAAGTGTCGTTGCTGTCGGCTTCGCCTGACAGCATGGCTTCCACCTGCCGCCGCGCAGCCTCGGTCTTCAGCGCCTTCAGTGCCTCTTCGGCCTCGCGGACGACGTCGGCATCGCCCTCTTCTTCGCCAAGCTCGATCAGCTCGACATTGTCGGCAACCTGCTGCTCAAGCGCGCGCACACCGCTGATGCCATCGTCAAGCTGCTGACGCTCGCGCATCAGCTTCTGTGCTTCGGTGGCATCGTTCCAGAGGTTCGGATCCTCTGACTTATTGTTCAACCAGTCCAGTCGTCTTACCGCTTGATCCCAGTCAAAGATGCCTCCTCAGCAGGCTTATGGCCTGCTTGGTTTCGTCGACAATTTTCTCGATTTCCGCTCGCATGTTCCTGCTTCTTTATTCGGCTGTTCGATGTGAACCGCTGTTCAATTCAAAGAGTGCTGGTGACATAGATACACATGCCGCGGCTGTAAAGCCCCGCGGCATGTTCATTAAACAAATCCGATGGGATCAGAAGAGGCCGCCAGAACCTGATGTGACCGCCTGGTTGGCCTGCGGCGAGGTTCTGAGAATCTCCTCGGGCGCAACCTGTGCCGAAGCATCGCCGCCGCCAATGACCGTGAAGGTCGTGGCCGGGCCGGTGCCGGGCTTGAAGGCTTCCATGATGGCGTTCGGATCGCCGGGCTGAGCGGCCATGCCGGTTCCTCGATTGACCGCCGTGATCGTCATGCCCGCCGGAACCTGGAACTTCTGCGGCGGCTGGCCCTGGGTGGCGGCCTGCATGAATTCGTTGAAGATCGGCGCGGCGAGCGAGCCGCCGGTACCGCCGCGGCCGAGCGTGCTCGGCGTATCGTAGCCGATATAGAGGCCTGCAACGAGGCTCGGCGTGTAGCCGACAAACCAGGCGTCCTTCTCGTCATTGGTCGTACCGGTCTTGCCGGCGACATCGGTGTTCAGCTTGATCTTGCCGGCAGCTGTGCCGCGAAGGATCACGCCCTGCATCATCGACGTGACCTGATAGGCCGTCATCGGATCGAGCACCTGTTCGCGATTGTCGGCGATCACGGGCTCGTCCTGGTTTTTCCATTCGCTGACATTGCAGGCTTCGCAGACGCGCTCTTCATGCTTGAAGATGGTGGCGCCATAGCGGTCCTGAATGCGGTCAATCAATGTCGGCTTGATCTGCTTGCCGCCATTGGCAATGACCGAATAGGCCGAAACCATGCGCAGCACCGTCGTTTCTCCAGCGCCGAGCGACATGGCAAGCACCGGATTCATACGGTCGTAGATGCCGAAGCGATTGGCGTACTCGGCAACCAGCGGCATGCCCATATCGGCGGCGAGGCGCACGGTCATCAGGTTGCGCGAATGCTCAATGGCAAAGCGAAGCGTATGGGCACCACCGCCCTCGCCTTCATAGTTCGTCGGTTTCCAAACGTCGCCATTGCTGAGGGTGATCTGCAAGGGGTCATCGAGAATGACCGAAGCCGGCGTGTAGCCATTGTCCATAGCCGCGGCATAGACGAAGGGCTTGAAGGACGAGCCGGGCTGGCGCTTGGCCTGGGTGGCGCGGTTGAATTCGGATTGCGAATAGGAGAAGCCGCCGACCATAGCGAGCACGCGGCCGGTATGCGGATCCATCGCGACGAGGCCACCCTGCACTTTCGGCGGCTGGCGCAGGCGATAGGTGCTGGAATCCGCGCCGCCGGTCTTCTGGGCGAAGATCACATCGCCGGGGCTCAGCACGCCGCTCGGCGATTTCGCCGTCTTGCCGCCCGCCAGGCGAAACGCCCAACGCATATCGGCGGCAGCTATGACACCACGCTTGCGCTCGGTCGCAACCCTGCCGGCGGCATCGACGCTCGGCTGCAAGCCGATATCCACCGCCTGGTCGGATACGGAAAGCACCACGGCAAGCTGCCACTCCGGAACGTCATTCAACGTCGGAATCTTGGCAAGCTCCGGACCCCAGTCCTGCGACGTGGCGATCTGCTTGATCGGGCCATGGAAACCACGGCGCTCGTCATAGTCAATGAGGCCGTCCTGAAGCGCCTTGCGCGCTTCGAGCTGCAATTGCGGATCAAACGAGGTGCGGACGGAAAGGCCGCCCTCATAAAGAGCCTTCTCTCCGTATTGGTCGATCAACTGGCGGCGAACTTCCTCGGCAAAGAAATCCGAGGCGGCAAGCGACGGCCCATTCTTCGGCGGCACGACGCCGAGGGACTGCTTCTTGGCCTCTTCCCCATCGCTCTGGCTGACATAGCCATTCTCGACCATGCGGTCGATCACCCAGTTGCGGCGGGTCATCGCAGCTTCGGGATGGCGGAAAGGATTGTAATTGGCCGGCCCCTTGGGCAGCGAGGCGAGATAGGCCGAATCGGCAATGGTCAGTTCGTTGACCGACTTGTCGAAATAAGTGAGCGCGGCACCGGCGATACCGTAGGAATTCAGGCCAAAATAGATCTCGTTGAGATAGAGCTCGAGGATCTTGTCCTTGCTGTAGGCCTGCTCGATGCGGAAGGACAGGATCGCTTCCTTGATCTTGCGGTCGAAAGTCTGGTCGGCCGAAAGCAGGAAGTTCTTGGCAACCTGCTGCGTGATGGTCGACGCGCCGACAAAGCGGCGGCCGGAACCGATATTCTGCAGGTTGACGGCAACGGCGCGCAGCAAACCACCGACATCGACGCCGGGATGATTGTAGAAATTCTTGTCTTCAGCCGAGAGGAAAGCAGCCTTGAGGCGGTCGGGAATGGCTTGAATCGGGATAAACAGCCGATTTTCCCGCGAATATTCCTTCATCAGCGCGCCGTTGCCGGCGTGGATGCGCGTCGTTACCGGCGGCGCGTACTTCGCCAGGACCTCGTAGTCCGGCAGATCCTTGGAGACGACGCTCAGATAAATGGCCGCCGCAGCCGCAACACCCAGGAACAGGATGCAGCCCAGTCCAAAGAAATATCCTATCAGTCTGACCATATGATGCTACCGGTGCTTCTTCTTCATGCGGCACATATACGAAACCATCGCATATTTACGGGCGTTTTGCACGCTGACGGTGTTAATGCAAGACGGCAACAACACAAAGCCGTGCATGCCGTCCGTGGGCTAACGATACTTCGCTGTAACGGCGGGAATGTGAGCAAAATAGGGCTCCTGCCGGTATTTGCCATTTCATCCCGGCCTATTAGCAGCGGCTGTTACATGGAAGACACGAACCGCGCCCGCCGTCCATACCCTTTTAACCGCCATTCGCAACGATCGAAGCGCGATATTGTTTGACCGCATTGGTCAACTGACCCACCAGCTTCTGCCGCCAATCGGGATCGAGCAGCAGCTTCTCGTCGTCCTTGTTCGACAGGAAACCCAGTTCGAGCAGAATGGAAGGCACGTCCGGCGCCTGCAATACGCGGAATCCGGCGTGACGATGCGGATTGTTGATCATGGCGATCTGGCCGTTGAAGGAGGTCAGCACATCCTGCGCCAGGGATATGGAAAAAGCCTGCGTCTCTCGCCGGGTCAGATCCATGAGGATATCAGCGACGGCGGCGGGCTGGGTCTGTGTCTCGGCGCCGGCGAGCTGATCGGAATTGTTCTCGCGGTCGGCCACTTCGCTGGCGAGCTTGTCGGACGCCTTGTCGGAGATGGTGTAGACCGTCGCGCCGCGAATATCCTTCTGTTTCAACGTATCGGCATGCAAGGATATAAAGAGCGAGGCGTGGTTTTGCCGGGCGATGGTCACCCGTTGCGACAGCGACAGATATTCATCCTTGTCGCGCGTGAGGAACGCCTTGATGCCGGGCTGGGCATTCAGCCTGTCAGCCAGAAGCTTGGCGTAGGCGAGCGTGATTTCCTTTTCCTGCGTGACACCATCGCTGGCGGTCGCGCCAGTGTCGATACCGCCATGGCCCGCATCGACGGCCACGAGGAAGACGCTCGGATCAGGCTTTTCCATTGGAACCACCGGGCCGACATCCTTGGCGGTATCATCATTGGTCCAGCTCTGCTGCTTGACGAGTTCCGCGAATTGGCCGGCCGGCAGCATTTCCGCATCGAGTACAAGACGATGCCCCTTGCCATTTTCGTCGGGCTGCACCTTGGCCATCACCAGCTTTACGGGTTTGGTTGCCGTCAGCACGATGCGGGCGCTGTCCTGATCCATGGTGCCGTAGCGGATATCCTTGAAGAGACCGACCGGCTTCAGGTCGGCAGCCGGAAAGCCAAAGGCGGTTGCCGGAAGATCGATGACGACGCGCACGGGGTTGTCGAGATAGTGCACGGAAAAGCTTGGCTCGCGGTCCATGTCGATGACGATGCGGCTGCGAGCATCATCTCCGGCAATGCGGGCACCATAGGCAAGCACAGGATCGGCAGCGGCCTTAGCCGCCGCAAGCGGCGAAACGACTGAAAGAGCCGTCACAGCGAAAGCCGCTAATGCAATTCGCAAGGCCCTCAAGCCACTCTCCGCTGCATGCCGCTATCCCTTTAACAACTGTCCGTCGCGCCCCATATTGATTCCGACGTTGTTTTTGAAGTCCCAAAACGACGCGAAAGCCATCGGTGGCGCGATATTTGTGATGTGACGCGCGCCGGTTGAGGAATCGGAAACGCAGTCTCCGCACCTTCATCATCCGACGAATCCATCAATATTATGGCATACTTGGCTTTCCCCTTGCTATTGTGACAGATAAAACATACAACGCATATTAGGGTATAAGTGTTGACGGGATAGAGTCGCCGCAAAGGCAGCCGCCTTAGAGTACTAGGCGCCATCCGCGGCCGTCATCCGCCGTCTCCAGTGCTTCTACCCCCATACTGGATATCTGGGTTTCCGGTTTTGCGCGGGAAACTCATCGGTGGATAGCCACCAAACGCTCTTTAGAGAGCACATTCATCGGACCCGATTGTGGGTCTAAGGCATTGTCGATCTCGCTTGGTTACGGATGTTACCGCAGCAGCTTTCTCAAGAAGTGAACAGACCCCGGGGAACTAACGTCCCGGCTGCTGTCTGGCTGTTGTCATCGCAAAACAACCAATCGCGACTTTCATTATCCGGTGCAGCAGTGGTGGATTGCATCCAGCCTGTCTCAATGACAGGCCGGACCCTTTCCGCATGCCGGCGCCGAGGAGCACAACTTTCATGGCAGACAAAATGCTTATCGACGCGTCTCACGAGGAAGAGACGCGCGTTGTTGTCGTTCGCGGGAACCGCATAGAAGAATTTGACTTCGAGTCGCAGCACAAGAAGCAAATCCGCGGCAACATCTATCTCGCCAAGGTAACCAGGGTAGAACCCTCGCTACAGGCTGCTTTCGTGGATTACGGCGGCAACCGGCACGGCTTCCTGGCCTTTGCCGAAATCCATCCCGACTATTACCAGATCCCGCTCGCCGACCGGCAGGCGCTCTTGAGGGCGGAAGCCGAAGAGCATCGCCGCGACGACGACGTCGAGCACGTCGAAACGGCGCTCGATCTTTCGCAGCAGGACCAGCCGGATATCGGCATCGTTGAGAAGGATGAAGCCCCAGCCGCCATCGCGGAAGAAGCCCCTGCCCTCGAGGCAACTGCTCCTGCCGAAGAAGCGGAAGCTCCGGTCAAGAAGGCCAAGCCGCGCCGCAGCCGCAAGAAAGTGGTCGCGGAAACTCCTGCCGACGACGCGCCCGTTGCCGAGGCAAAGGTCGATGCTCCCGGCGAAGACGAGGAAGGCCCCTCCGGCGAAATGGCCGCGATGGTCGAAACCGACTCGATCTCCGAAGATGTCGACGTTTCCAAGCGCCGTCATGATGATGACGACGATGATGATCACGACCATGAAGAGGAAGTGATCGAATCCGTCGGCGCCGAAGACGCGATGGAAGAGGTTCCGGACCGTGTGCAGCGCAAGCCGCGCAAGCAGTATCGCATCCAGGAAGTCATCAAGCGCCGGCAGATCCTGCTGGTGCAGGTTGCCAAGGAAGAGCGTGGCAACAAGGGTGCGGCTCTCACCACCTATCTGTCGCTTGCCGGCCGCTATTCGGTTCTGATGCCGAACACGGCGCGCGGCGGCGGCATTTCCCGCAAGATCACCAATCCGCAGGACCGCAAGCGCCTCAAGGAAATCGCAAAGATGCTCGAAGTGCCGTTGGGCATGGGCGTCATCCTGCGTACCGCTGGCGCTAACCGCACCAAGGTCGAAGTCAAGCGCGACTTCGAATATCTGATGCGCCTGTGGGAAAACGTCCGTACGTTGACGCTCGCTTCGACCGCTCCCTGCCTCGTCTATGAAGAAGGCAGCCTGATCAAGCGCTCGATCCGCGACCTCTACAACAAGGACATCAGCGAAGTCATCGTCTCCGGCGAGGAAGGCTACCGTGAAGCAAAAGACTTCATGAAGATGCTGATGCCGAGCCATGCCAAGGTGGTTCAGCCCTATCGCGACATCCACCCGATCTTCTCCCGCTCCGGCATCGAGGCGCAGCTTGACCGCATGCTGCAGCCGCAGGTCACGCTGAAGTCCGGCGGTTACCTGATCATGAACCAGACGGAAGCGCTGGTTTCGATCGACGTCAACTCCGGCCGCTCGACCCGCGAACATTCGATCGAGGATACGGCGCTTCAGACCAACCTCGAAGCCGCCGATGAAGTGGCTCGCCAGCTTCGCCTGCGCGACCTTGCAGGCCTGATCGTCATCGACTTCATCGACATGGAAGAGAAGCGCAACAACCGCGCTGTCGAGAAGAAGCTGAAGGAATGCCTGAAGAACGACCGCGCCCGCATCCAGGTCGGCCGCATCTCGCATTTCGGTCTTCTGGAAATGTCGCGCCAGCGTATCCGTGCATCGGTTCTGGAAAGCACCACGCAGGTCTGCTCGCATTGCGGCGGCTCCGGCCATGTGCGCTCGCAGTCCTCGGTCGCGCTGCATGTTCTGCGCGGGATCGAAGAGTATCTGCTCAAGAACACGACGCACGACATCACCGTCCGCACGACGCCTGAAATCGCGCTTTACCTGCTCAACCACAAGCGTCAGACGATCGTCGATTATGAGAGCCGCTTCGGCGTTGCCATCATCATCGGCGCAGACAATGCCGTCGGTGCACAGCATTTCGCGATCGATCGCGGCGAGCCGGTGGAAAATCCGGTGAAGATCGAAACCCTGTTCAACTTCGCCGCCATTCCGGAGGATGATGACGACGATATCGTCATCGAGGCCGATGAGGACGAAGACGAAGAACTGGAAGAAAAGGCAGCCAGCGTCGAGCAGGCGCCCGTTGCCCGGTCTTCCGAGACCAATGACGGCAACCGCAAGCGCAAGCGCCGCCGCCGTCGTCGCGGTGGTCGCGGCAACGAAGTCCAGACAGCCTCCCAGCCCGGAGACACCTCCGCCGAAGACGGCGATGAGGATGGAGATGAAGGCGACGAGGACGATAACAACGAGAACAGTGAAGTCTCGGCCGTTTCCGGCAGCGACGAAGACGCTCAGCAGAAGCGCAAGCGCCGCCGCCGTGGCAAGCGTGGTGGTCGCCGCAATCGTGATGGCGAAGGCGAAGGCAATGAATTGGCTGCCGGCGAAGAATCCGGTTCCGACGAAGGCGCTGACGGTGAGGATGATGGCGAAAACGACGTCGCTGTGACAGTCGCCGAAGGCGAAGCTGCCGTCGAAAGCCAGCCGGCCATGGCCGCTGTCGAAACGGCATCCACCGTCACCGAAGACGTAAAGCCCGCCAAGAGCCGCAGCCGTCGCAAGCCGAAGGCGGAAGCATCGCCTGTTGAAGCTCCAGTTGTCGAAGCCGCACCTGTCGCTGACGCCGAAGCTGAAACGGTTACCGAAATCGCAGTCGCTCTCGACACCCCGGCCGAACCGGTCGTAGCCGCGGAACCAGAAGCGGCCAAACCGGCACGTGCCAACCGCGAATCGAACGTCTCGTCCTCCTCCGAGCCGGTGGTCAAGTCCACCCGCACCAACGAGGGCACCGATAGCGACGGCAAGCCGAAGAAGGCTGGCTGGTGGCAGCGCCGCGGCTTCTTCTGAACGCTGCTGTTCGGAACGAATTAAAAAAACCGGCCGTGGTGACACGGCCGGTTTTTTGTTTTGAAAGACTGTAAGAACGTCACGACAGGCCATTTTCCCAAACCCACCCTCGCTCTTCGACAGGCTCAGAGTGAGGGTTAGTCTTTCAAGCTGAGGGCGACGGGCTAACCTTCAAGCTCAGGTGACTGCTGATCTTCAAGCTTGGAAATGGAGCTCTTTTGGACAAGCCAGAACACTCTCCCAGCCTCACCCTGAACTTATCGAAGGGCGATGCGGCCCGATTGGCGGGCCTTCCGCTCCTCACGGTTTGATTCAAGAGCTTCCTGAAATACCTTCAGAACCCATCGCAAGTGACTGATATAGGATTCTATTTCAGCCAGGCCGCCATGCGTTCCACGGCTTCCTCGATCTCCGCATTCGAGCCGGCATAGGATAGGCGCATCGCACGGTGTCCCTCGATCGGATCGAAATCGAGGCCGGGCGTGGCGGCGACGTTGATGTCTGCCAGCATCTTGCGGGCAAAGGCCATGCTGTCGTTGGTAAACCTGGTCACGTCGACATAGGCGTAGAAGGCGCCATCCATCGGCGAGGCGATGGAGAAGCCAATTTCGGGCAGGCGCTGCGTCAGGAAATCGCGGTTGCGGCGATAGCTTTCGCGATAGGTGTCCAGCTCGGCCCCTGCCCCGAGCGCTGCCGTGGCAGCAATCTGCGACAGTTCCGGCGCCGAGATGTAAAGGCTTTGGGCGACGCGCTCGACGGGTCGCACCAGCCGCTCCGGCAGCACCATCCAGCCGATGCGCCAGCCGGTCATGCAATAGTATTTCGAAAAGGAATTGATGACGATCGCCTCGTCGGTCAGTTCCAGCGCGCTCGTCTCCTCGCCGACGAAGGTCAGGCCGTGATAGATCTCGTCGGAGATGAATGCGATCGAGCGATCGGCGCAATAATCGGCAAGCGCCTTCAGCGCCGCCCTGCCCGTCACCGTACCGGTCGGGTTGGCGGGGCTTGCGAGCAGCACGCCCTTCAGCCGCTTGCCGCTGGCCACCTGCGCCGCCTCCAGGCTCTCCGGCGTCAGCGTGAATTGCGTCTCGGCCGTGACAGGCACCTCGACGACATCGAGCCCGAGGGCGGCAAGGATGTTGCGATAGGCCGGATAGCCGGGTCGGGCGATTGCCACACTGTCGCCGGGATCGAACAGCGTCAGGAATGCGAGATTGAAGCCGGCCGAGGAACCGGTGGTAATGGCGATCCGCGCGGGATCGATCTCCAGCCCATGCCGCGTCCGGTAATGGCCGGCGAGCGCCTGCTTCAGCGCGAGCGTGCCGAGCGCATCGGTATAGCCGATGCGGCCATGATCGAGCGCCGTGCGTGCCGCCTCAAGCGCTGCGCGAGGTGTAGGATGCGACGGCTGGCCGACGGCCATGGAGATGACCGCGTGCCCCGCCTGCCGGCGTCGCGTCGCCTCCGCCAGCACGTCCATGGCATGGAAGGGTTCGACATCGCTGCGTTTGGATAGGGAAAACAAGGTCAATTCTCTCTTCATATCGGATTGGCGTGTGACAATTGCCGCAATATCGGCCTGTTCACAATCCCGCGATTGCGGCTTCGCCGTGAAAATTCCTGTTTCTGGAAATAAGCATGCACCGTAAATTGCCGATACCTATTTGCAGACTTTAACCTGCCGGTGCTATGTCGCACGCGACGATGAAGTCTTAGCATCGACTCTAACGAGGACCCAATGACCCTTTTTTCGAAAACCCTGCTGACGGTTTCGGCGGTCGCCATTGCCGCATCGCTCGCCTTCGTCCAGCCCGCCGCCGCGCTGGATGATCAGCAGAAGAAGGAGTTCGGGGAATTCATCAAGGAGTATCTCGTCGAGCACCCGGAAGTCCTGCTGGATGCACAGGCGGCGCTTGAGAAGAAACAGGAGGCAGCGCGCCTCGCCCAGTCGAGCCAGGCAGTCACCCAGAACAAGGACGCCATCTTCAACTCCAAGAACGATGTCTCGATCGGCAATCCGAAGGGCGACATCACCGTCGTCGAGTTCTTCGACTATAATTGCACCTATTGCCGCCACGCGCTTGGCGACATGGATACCCTGCTGAAGCAGGACACGAACGTGCGCTTCGTGCTGAAGGAATTCCCGATCCTCGGACCGGATTCCGTTGCGGCATCAAGGGTCTCCGATGCTTTCCGAAAGCTCGCGCCTGAGAAATATGCCGCATTCCATCGCGCCCTGCTGGGCAGCGACGGCCGAGCATCGGAAGACAGCGCCATTGAAGTCGCGGGTTCGCTCGGCGTCAACGAGTCAGCGATCCGCGCCGAGATGGCCAAGAGCCCGAACACCGATTCGGTCAAGGCCACCTACCAGCTCGCCACCGATCTCAACGTCACCGGTACGCCGGCCTATGTCATCGGCAACGAGACGATCTCGGGCGCCATTGGCCTGGAGGCCATCCAGCAGAAGATTGCCAATGTCCGCAGTTGCGGCAAGACCACCTGCTGAACCAATTGGCCTGACCATCCCGAGCGACCTCAGGCAGGCAGCATGCTGAAGGACGCTCGGGCCTTCACGAAACCGAACCGCTTCCGAATTGAGCGCAAAATCGCCAAAATCGGGGCGTTTCCACATCAGACATGCACACCCTCTTATCTGGGGGCTTTCCTCTAGGCCCTCGGGAGTCTATAGGTTGCGCTGCACTTTGACGGAACCTCTGATGGCGCAAACCATTTTCGTCCTGAACGGACCCAATTTGAATGCCCTTGGCAAGCGCGAGCCGGGCATCTATGGCGGCAAGACACTCAAGGATATCGAAGCCGATTGTAAGTCCGTGGGCGAAAGTCTGGGCTTCGTCATCGATTTCCGCCAAAGTAATCATGAGGGCGTGCTGGTCGATTGGATGCACGAAGCCGGCGACACTGCCGTCGGCGTCGCGATCAATCCTGGAGCCTACGGCCATACGTCGATCGCGCTTCATGATGCAATCCGAGCCATCTCGGTTCCAGTGGTGGAGGTTCATATTTCCAACATCCACGCACGCGAAGAATTCCGGCACAAATCGATGATCGCGCCCGCCGCCAAGGGCATGATCTGCGGTTTCGGGCCTCACAGTTACATCCTGGCGCTGCACGCGCTGAAATCCATCACACAATGACAAGAATTACAGGGCACAAGATCCATGGCTGAAAAGAAAACGGGTATCGACCAGGCGCTGATCCGCGACCTCGCCAATATTCTCAACGAAACCGATCTGACCGAGATCGAAGTCGAGCAGGAAGATCTGCGTATCCGCGTTTCCCGCGCTGGCACGACGCAGTATGTTCAGGCGCCGATCGCAGCCCCGGCCTATGCCGCAGCGGCTCCTGCTGCCGCCCCCGCAGCCGCCGCTCCGGCTGGTAAGGTGCGCAATCCTGATAGCGTCATCAGCGCTCCGATGGTCGGTACAGTCTATCTGGCGTCCGCGCCGGGTGCCGCCGCCTTCATCCAGGTCGGCTCCGTCGTCAAGGAAGGCCAGACGCTGCTCATCATCGAAGCGATGAAGACGATGAACCAGATCCCCGCGCCGAAGTCCGGAACCGTGACCGAAATCCTCATCAAGGATGGAAGCCCGGTCGAATACGGCGAAGCCCTGGTGGTCATCGAGTAAGCCCATGCCCATGATTTCGAAGATACTCATAGCCAATCGCGGAGAGATCGCCCTTCGGGTGCTACGCGCCTGCAAGGAGCTTGGCATCGCGACCGTTGCCGTGCACTCGACAGCCGACGCCGACGCGATGCATGTGCGTCTGGCGGATGAAAGCGTATGCATCGGCCCGCCGCCGTCACGCGAAAGCTATCTCAACATCCATCAGATCGTTGCCGCCTGTGAGATCACCGGCGCCGACGCCGTGCATCCGGGCTATGGGTTCCTGTCGGAGAACGCCAAGTTCGCCGACATCCTCGATGCACATGGGATCACCTTCATCGGCCCGACGGCGGACCATATCCGCATCATGGGCGACAAGATCACCGCCAAGACGACCGCGCAGCAGCTCGGTATTCCCGTCGTTCCGGGTTCGGACGGCGAAGTGAAGACCGAAGAGGAAGCGCTGAAGACGGCCAAGGAAATCGGCTATCCCGTGCTGATCAAAGCGACCGCCGGCGGTGGTGGTCGCGGCATGAAGGTTGCCCGCACGGAAGCGGACGTTCTCGAAGCCTGGTCGACGGCACGTACCGAGGCGGCTGCCGCCTTCGGCAACGAATCCGTCTACATGGAAAAATACCTCGGCAAGCCGCGCCACATCGAAATCCAGGTGTTTGGCGACGGCGAAGGCAATGCCATCCATCTCGGCGAACGCGACTGCTCGCTGCAGCGCCGTCACCAGAAGGTTTGGGAAGAAGCCAATTCACCGGCGCTCAACGTCGAGCAGCGCATGAAGATCGGCCAGATCTGCGCCGACGCCATGATGAAGCTGAAGTATCGCGGCGCCGGCACGATCGAATTCCTCTACGAAAATGGCGAGTTCTATTTCATCGAAATGAACACCCGCCTGCAGGTGGAGCATCCGGTCACGGAAGCGATCACCGGCATCGATCTCGTGCACGAACAGATCCGCGTCGCCTCCGGCGGTGGTCTGTCGGTGACGCAGGACGAAGTGCATTTCCATGGTCATGCCATCGAATGCCGCATCAATGCCGAGGACGCGCGCACCTTCGTACCCTCCCCCGGCACGATCACGCATTTCCATGCCCCCGGCGGCCTTGGCGTGCGTATCGATTCCGGTGCCTATCAGGGCTACAAGATTCCGCCCTACTACGACAGCCTCATCGGCAAGCTGATCGTGCACGGCCGCACCCGCGTCGAATGCATGATGCGCCTGCGCCGCGCGCTGGATGAATTCGTGGTCGATGGCATCAAGACCACCCTGCCGCTGTTCCAGGATCTGGTTTCCAATCAGGATATCGCTAATGGCGATTACGATATCCATTGGCTGGAAGACTACCTGGCGAAGACCTCGGTCTAATCGCCCATGGCACGGCCGCGCGGCAGAAATCCCGGCATTACTCCGGAAATTCTGCTGCGCGCCTATTCCATCGGACTCTTCCCGATGGCGGAATCGGCCGATGACCCGGAAATCTTCTGGGTCGAGCCGGAACTGCGCGGTGTCCTGCCGCTCGACGCCTTCCATATTTCCAAAAGCCTGGCGAAGACCATCCGGCAAAAGCCCTTCGATATCCGCTTCAACACGGATTTCGACGCCGTCATCGCCGCCTGCGCCGAGCAGACCAGCGGCCGGCCCAGCACCTGGATCAACAAGACGATCCGAGCGCTCTATTCGACCCTCCACCATATCGGCCACGCCCATTCCGTCGAGGCATGGGACGGCGACATGCTGGTCGGAGGGCTCTACGGCGTATCGCTCGGTTCGGCCTTCTTCGGCGAGAGCATGTTCTCACGCCGCACGGATGCCTCGAAGATCTGCCTGGTACATCTGGTCGAGCGCCTGAGAGAGCGGAGCTTCACCCTGCTCGACACCCAATTTACCACCGAGCACCTGAAGACATTCGGCGCGATCGATATGCCGAAGGACGAATATGCAAGGATGCTGGAAAAGGCGATGGAATCGCCCAATTTGAGCTTCTCCGACAGTTAAGAATCTCCACTTAAGCATTGATTTAAATCATCAGTCCGCTAGTTTCGGCTCGACAGCCGGGGGTAGTATCTTGAAGAAATATCTTGCAATCGCTTTTCTCGCCGCACTGGCCGCAACGCAGGCCGAGGCGAAATCCTTTCACGACATGTTCGGCGCCGATGTGCCTGAGGGCGACGCAGGCACCGTGCTGAAGGGACTCGATTTCCAACAAGGCGCGATCAAGCTTTCCGGCGCCAACGCCACGCTGAATGTTTCTGATCAGTTCTACTACCTCAATCCGCTGGATACGCGAAAGGTGCTGGTCCAGCTCTGGGGCAACCCGGATAGCGCTGCCAGCAACACGTTCGGCATGATCTTCCCGGCGAAGTATTCGCCGATCGATCCGCGCTCCTGGGGCGCGGTTATCGATTATGACGGCAGTGGCCATGTCTCCGACGACGATGCCGCCTCGACGGATTACACAGCGCTGCTGAAACAGATCCAGGACGGGATCCAGGAGAGCAATCCGGAGCGCGAGAAGGCAGGCTACGATCCAATCACGCTGGTCGGCTGGGCCGAGCCGCCACATTATGACAAGGCGACCCACGCCCTCCACTGGGCGCGCGACCTGATCTTCGGCAAGGATCCGAACGCTCCGCACACACTGAACTATTCCGTGCGTGTCCTTGGCCGCGAGGGCGTGACGGAGCTTGATTTCGTCGCCGGGCTCGAGCAGCTGCCGGAGATTAACGCGGCCATCCCCAGCGTCATCAACACCGTGCAGTACGACAGCGGCAAGCGCTATGCCGACTTCGTCAACGGCGACAAGATTGCCGCCTACAGCATGGCGGGCATGATTGCCGCCGGTGCCGGTGTGAAGATCGCGGCAAAGCTCGGCTTCCTCGCCGTCGTCCTCGGCTTCTTCAAGAGCTTCGGCGTGGCGCTTCTGGCGCTGAAGAAGGGCTTGATCGTCGTCGTCGCCGGCGTCGTTGCAGCCGGGCGTAAACTCCTCGGCCTATTTCGCCGCAACAAGAACACCGACGCGTAAGAACGCTTCCGGCCGGTTTCGTCCACAGAAGGACAGCCGGCCATTCTGCGCCTTCACGACTTCAAATTATGGTTGTGATCTGCTATCGCTCGACGCGAAGAGTGTTGGCGCGTCGAGGTTTCACTTTGCCTTCATAAATACCGGTCTCATCCAATTTCACCCCGTATGTCAGGGCAGCGCATCGCCGCCCGGCGTATGATCATGTTCATCGGGTGGTGGCCTGAGACCGGTTTGGCATTGTTGACATGCGCCTTGCGCAGCCATTGCTGTCTCAGCTCTTCATCTGTCCTAGACATCGCCACACCGCGCCCGTGAAGGGCTTGTCTTGCCGCCAGCTTGGTGAACTTCCGAACGGAAGACCAAGACGGTATGTGCACTATTCTAAAGGTCCGCTGGACCATTAATCCTCGAACTGCGCCTCAGCCATGGATCGCCTGCAGCGGTTGCGGAGGTCTCAAGCCCTTCAGATCCAGCAGCAAGATCAGGCTCAACGCCAACGGCAAGAAACTCGACGCCTGGCTCGTCTACAAATGCTCGGCCTGCGACAAGACATGGAACCGAACGCTCTTCGAGCGCCCAAATGTTCGTGGCATTGCCCCAGCTACGCTTGAGGCACTGCAAAGCAACGATCCCAACTGGATACGGACTCAGGAATTCGATCTCGATGCATTGAGACACAAGGCTCAGCGCATCGACGAATTCGCCGATGCCGATGTTCGAAAGGACGTGTTGGGCGAAACGGACGGCTGGACAAGGCTGGAAATCGAGCTGGTGCTCACGGTTCCCATCAACATGCGCATGGACCGTCTTCTCGCTTTCGAACTCGGCATCTCGCGCTCCCGGCTTCAGGCATTGCACGAAGGCGCGAAGCTACAAATCCATCCGGATCGCGCCGATGCCATGCGGCGAAGGGTCAAGGACGGCATACGTATTGCCCTTGACCTCACGGACGACACCGACCGGCTTCCGATCGGGCAAGCTGCCATGTCGCCGCGAGAGAATGACTAACGACATAACCCGCAGAAGGTCACTTCTGCGGGTGAGACTAACGGCACTATCGATGTTTGAATCAAAGCGCTTTACTTCGCGCCGGCACTATCCGGCGGCGGGATATCCGACTTCTGCTTGCACTCTTTCAGCCAGACGTCATAGATCGGATGCTCGACGGCGTTGAGGCCGGGGCTGTCGGCGAACATCCAGCCGGTGAAGATGCGGCGAATGCGGCGGTCGAGGGTGATCTCGTCTACTTCGACGAAGCCGTCGACCTTCTGCTGCTCGGTGTCATCGCGCGAATAGCAGGCCTTCGGCGTCACCTGCAGGGCGCCGAACTGCACGGTCTCGTTGACATAGACATCGAAGGTGGTGATGCGGCCGGTGATCTTGTCGAGGCCGGAGAAAACGGCGACGGGATTGGAAATACGCGCGGCTTCGGCGGCTTGTGGCAACAGAACTCCCGCGGCAAGGGCAAGAACTGCTGCCGATATCGCACGCAAAGTAGCGCTCCGCGTGAAAAACGTCATATCCGCCAATCTCCGCTTGGTCTCGGTCAAAGCGCCGAGCACGAGCCGGCATGTTCTGCGCCTATAGGCCAATTGTGGCCAAAGGACGAGCCGGCTACCTATGCTCAGTTGCCCGGCGTCCAGGCGTCATAATCGCCGGTCACGCGCGGACGTTCGCCGGCAACGGCGAGCGAGCCCGGAGGACGATAGGCCTGCGGCGAGCCAGTCGGATTGGCGCGATGCGAGATCTGCCATTCCTTGGCGACATAATTGTCCTTGGTCGGCGGAACGTCGGTGCGGTGATGCATCCAGCCGTGCCAGCCCGGAGGAATGGAGGAAGCCTCTGCATAACCCTTGTAGATCACCCAACGCTTGGGAAGACCGTAGGACGACATACCGCCCTCGTAATAGACATTGCCCAATTCATCCTCGCCGACGCGCTTGCCGAACCGCCATGTCGCAAAGCGGGTGCCCATCGTCTGACCATTCCACCAAGTGAAGGTTTGCAGGAGTAAATTCCACATGTCTTTTCCTTGTGCCCGCAAAAAGGCGAGCGATACCAGAATTCGATCCTTCGCTTATGCCGCCACTGGACTTGCTTGTCCAGTGATTCCAGCGGGAAAAGCGGTCATTTCAAAGCCATCTTGAAGCCGAGATGGCTCGGCTTGAAACCCAATCTCTCATAGAAACGATGGGCATCCTTGCGCACGGCGTTCGATGTCAGCTGCACCAGCCGCATACCGCGACTTTTTGCCTCGCCAATGCAGAAATTGATCATCGCGGCGCCGATCCCCTGCCCGCGCAGATCGCCGCGCGTCTGTACGGCTTCAATGATCATTGCGCTGGAGCCACGACCGGTCAGCGACGTCGTGATCATCGTCTGGAACGTGCCGACGACTTCGCCGGCCAGTTCGGCGGCGTAAAGTGTCTGGTCGGACGAGGCTTCGATCGTGCGGAAAGCCCGGAAGTAATCGTCATAGGCGGATGGATTGGTGGTATCGCCGTGGCCGCCGACAGCATCGGCGGCGAAGAGCGCGATCAAGGCGGGAAGGTCAGACTCACGGGCTTCACGAATGATCAAATCGGCGCTGTTCATGATCGACCTGCCTGAGCTTTCAGTGGTTTTCGAGAGGCTTCTCGAATATCAGCGCCGGGATGCCCGATTGTTCATTCCCGCAGTTTTCCGTGCGGCCGACTTCGATGAAGCCATGCGTTTTATAGAAGGCGATCGCCGGATCGTTCTGGGGATCGACTTCGAGCCGCATAACCTCGGCATCCGGAAAGCAGGTTTCCAGTTCAGCGAAGATGTCGCGGCCGATGCCCTGTCGCTGACAGCGCGGGCTGACATAGAGCATGTAGAGCATGACGGTCTTCGCCAGCTCGGTCGACATGGCGGCATAACCCATGCCGCCGATGTTCTTGCCGTCGTCCGCCACGAGAAACTCGGAATTCTTTCCGGCGAGCCGCATCCTCAGAGACTGGAGAGAATGCCAGGAACCATGCAGCTCGCTGACCTTGTCTGCGCCGTAGAGCCGGTCGTAGGTCGCATGCCAGGTTTCGCGCAAGAGAGCACGGACCTTTTCGAGATCCTGCTCGCCGGCGGTGCGGACGAAATACACCCGACTATTCCTCTTCGATGCCGAGCTTGGCCTTGACGAGGGCCTGCACGGCCTGCGGATTGGCCTTGCCGCCGGTCGACTTCATCACCTGGCCGACGAACCAGCCGGCAAGCGTCGGCTTGGCCTTGACTTTGGCGACCTGATCCGGATTTGCGGCGATGATCTCGTCGACAGCCTTTTCAATCGCACCGGTGTCGGTGACCTGCTTCATGCCGCGAGCTTCAACGATCTCGGTGGGATCGCCGCCTTCGGTGAGCACGATCTCGAACAGGTCCTTGGCGATCTTGCCGGAGATGGTTTCGGCCTTGATGAGGTCGATGATCGCGCCGAGCTGGGCGGGCGAAACCGGAGTCTCTTCAATGTCTTTGCCGGTTCTGTTCAAGGCGCCCAGCAAGTCGTTGATCACCCAGTTTGCAGCCATCTTGCCGTCACGGCCAGCCGCGACCGTCTCGAAATAATCGGCAATCGCCTTTTCCGAAACCAGCACGGAGGCATCGTAGATCGACAGGCCGAGGTCGCGCACGAAGCGCTCCTTCTTGTCGTCCGGCAGCTCCGGCAGATGTGCCGCAAGCTCGGTGACGAAGGCATCGTCGAATTCGAGCGGCAACAGGTCCGGATCGGGGAAATAGCGATAATCATGCGCGTCTTCCTTGGAGCGCATAGATTCAGTTCTTCCGGAGCTCGGATCGAACAGGCGGGTTTCCTGGTCGATGGAACCGCCGTCTTCCAGAATGCCGATCTGACGACGGGCTTCGTATTCGATCGCCTGGCCGATGAAGCGGATGGAGTTGACATTCTTGATTTCGCAGCGCGTGCCGAATTCGCCGCCCGGACGACGCACGGAGACGTTAACGTCGGCGCGCATCGAGCCTTCGTCCATGTTGCCGTCGCAGGTGCCGAGGTAGCGCACGATCGAACGCAGCTTGGTCATGTAGGCCTTGGCCTCATCCGACGAGCGCATGTCCGGCTTGGAGACGATTTCCATCAGCGCCACGCCCGAACGGTTGAGATCGATGTAGGACATGGTGACGTGCTGGTCGTGCAGCGACTTGCCGGCGTCCTGCTCCAGATGCAAGCGCTCGATGCCGATCTCGATATCCTCGAACTGGCCCTGGCGGTCTGGGCCGAGCGAGATGACGATCTTGCCCTCGCCGACAATCGGATCCTTGAACTGCGAGATCTGATAGCCCTGCGGCAGGTCAGGATAGAAATAGTTCTTGCGGTCGAAGATCGAACGATTGTTGATCTGCGCCTTCAAGCCAAGACCGGTCCGCACGGCCTGCTTGACGCATTCCTCGTTGATGACGGGCAGCATGCCAGGCATGGCGGCATCGACCAGCGAGACGTTGGAATTCTGCGGCTTGCCGAACTCGGTCGAAGCGCCGGAGAAGAGCTTGGATTTGCTCAACACCTGGGCATGGACTTCCATCCCGATAACAATCTCCCAATCGCCGGTGGCACCGGGAATGAAGCGCTTCGGATCTGGGGTACGGACGTCGACAAGGGTCATGGGAAGCTCTTGAAATGCTGTTCTTCTGAACTTTGTGAGGTAGAGCAATTGGCGGGGCGGCGCAAGACTTTCGGCACCGCTCCGGCGCTATAAGCCCGAACCATATGTCCCGTCGCTGCCGTCAACCAACGCTTTCGAAAGTCCGATCGTCGGCACGTCGCGATCGAGCTTCGGAGAATAGACGACGGAGAGCCAATGGATGGCATAGCCATGGGCCTTGAAGAAACCGATCGCCTCGCCGTTGTCGGCATGGGTCTGCAACGAGACCCTTTCCAGCCCCTGCTCCAGAACATCCTCTTCGATGCGCGCCAGCAACGCCGAGCCGAGCCCCTGGCGCAGATAGTCGGGATCGATCCAGAAATCGGAAATGGTCTCATCCAGCGCTTCGCGCGCCGCCCAGCCGGCGACCTCCCCGTTCAGTTCGACGACGGTGATCGTCAACCAGACATCGCGGGTGAAATTCGAAAAGGCTTCGCTGGCGCTTTCCAGCATCGCCTCGGAGCCGCCGATCGAGCCCATGGCCTTGCGCCACGACCGCAGGCCGATATTGGTCAATACCTCCGTTTCGCCCTCGCGCGCATTGCGAATATGGATCATCGAGCCCCCGATGTTTTCAGCAGTAAAACACCGGCCCGCAGCTTTTGCCAGCCATATGTGAGCAGGCGCACCATAGCAGCCCGTGCCCCACGAGAGCGCAACTTGACCGCCAGCTGCAACCTGTTTTAAAAATGCGGCATCAATGGAGTTTTAATGTCCAACTCGTCTGAGTCCCGGTAAAGGCCCCGCTCGCAAGTCTTCTTGTGCGCTGGGCCAGAAAACGAAGCCCCGGCTTCCCTAAAGGGAGCGCCGGATCGTTTTGTTGCGCCTTGCGGCGCTTTCCGGATCTTGAAAACCATGGACATTTCCCGCGCAGAACAGCGCATCCTGCATCTGCTCGCCCAGGGCGGGCGCATCAAAATCATTCGTTCCGAAACCAAGAAGATCGAGGCGGCGAGCTGCTTCACCCGCGACGGCTGGCTCTATCCCGGCTTCGACCTCACGCTCTTCCGCAAGCTCAAACACTTGAAGGCCATCAAGTCCTCCGGCGGGCATCCCTATCGGATTACCGAACGAGGGCTGAGGCTGGTGAGGGCGCAGTTGGATAATCGATAGAGAAAACGTGAGAGCCGCCCGATCGGGGCGGCTCTTTCCTGCTGATGCGACTCATCTGGCGAAGCGCTCGTGGCGATTAGAACGCCCTGATGATCTCCGCCACCTGGCTGCCCAAACGATCGCTGTCCTTCTGCACCCCGGCGCGTTTTTCACCAACGGCAGCGATTTGGTCTTCGCTGTCCGCCAGAGCCTTCAAATAGCGCTTCTTCAAATCGCTATTCTCCGGCACAGCGCCGATATTCTGTCTTATCCGCTCCTGGTCATTGGTGAGTTTCTCTATTTCGTTATCGAAACTCTCCAGATCATTCTGGGCGGCGACCTGCTGTTTACGCACCTCCGCCAGGTTTGCGAGCTTGTCCGTTAGTGCCGTGTCATGGGCCGAGGCCGACCATCCAAGCAGCATGTCCGGCTGCGCATCGACCAGGGCGTAACTGTTGCTCTGAAGTTGCTCGTCGACCGCCGTCAAAGTTTTTTCCGTAGCCGCCGGAACAACCGTCTTGAGCCGCTGGTGTGTTGCCGTCTTACCGAAGCTTTCGCTCGACGAAAATGACCAACCGTCCCTGATCGGGTGCTCGACGATGACAGTCCTATCGCCGTCAAGCGCCCCCGAAACGGTGTATGTCGTCGTCTGGCGATATTTGACGACCGCTTGCATCACGCCATCCGAAACCTTCAGAGAAGCAATCTCCTCCGTCGGCGTCTGCTGCTCGCTGATCGATACCTTTCGATCGGTCGCAAAACTGGCGAGACGCGTGTCACCCTTGGGCAGCGCGGATAGCTGGGAATCACCGACGTAGCCGATCTTGCTGTCGTACAACGTGAGAATTCCCGCCGGCATGCTGACACCCGCGGTGTTCTTGAGCATCACGGCGGCGATCGGATTGCGGAAGGAGCTGCCCGCTCGATACATGTCCACCATATCCGCATCCAGTTCCACATCCACGATCGGCACCGACAAGGAGTCGCCATTTGCCAGATCGTAAGTCCCTGGAAGTTCAAAAGTCGCCGAGATATCGCTTTCGGTCGCAGCGGTCGGATTGGCTGCAGCCATTTGCATTGGCACCGCCGGCCTTCCCAACTCGTCAGCCATATATGCCGACGCCTGTGCCTTTCTGCGGACACCCCCCATCGTGGCCTCGGCAGGCGCGGGCGCTGCTCGTCCCTCGACATCCGAGGATAGACTCTGCCTGTTGGACAGGTCTCCACTATCGGGATCAGAGACATTGTTCGAAGCCGTGTCGACCGGCACCTCTTGCCGCTCTCGCCAATAGAGCTGGTGCAGGCCCTGCTTCAGCGTCACCGGCTCGGCAGAAGTCAACGTAAGTTTTACGCCCTTCCAATCTTCGCCACTGGCGTTTTCCAGCACGGTCCATGCCTGCAAACGCGCTTTGCCATTTCCTTCGGTCACAACCTTATAAGCTGTTTTCCAGATCGGTGACGGAACGACATAGGTTAGACCGATATCGCCGGCGCTCTTCGCACCGTTCACCCTGATATCGATGGTGCGGGTGCTGTCGTTCTTGGCACGGGCAATGGCTCCTGCCGCTTTGGCAACCTTTGCTCTCATGTCGGCATCGTCAATCCGGACGGACGCATCCTCACCAAGGGCCAGCGTCTCCACCGCACCATCCTTGTCAAGAACGGTCAGCAAGTGAATTGTCGCATTCTCGCCGGCCTTCCTGATCTCGATCCCGAGAATGTCTCCCTCGACGGTTTTTCCGCCGCTGGTTACCGAGACCCTGGCGCCCTGTATCGATGTCAGAAGCGACGGCACAGATGAGAGCGCTTCCGGCGTGAACGGCAGGCCCTTGAAGGTCTCCTGCAACGGCTGCGGCCCTGCCAGCGAAATGCCCGCCACCGAGCCCTCGGTCCCATTGACCACAAGGCTCTTGAGCATGTCGTCGACCTGATCGAGCGGCACCTCGAGCCGGGCTACGCCGTCGCTATCGACCACTGCTGATCGAGAGACCTCGGCAAGGCCGCCCGACGACAGGGTAATGGCACGAATGGCCCCATTGTCGGCCGCCAGCGAAACCACTGGAATTGCCACGCTGAGAAGCAGGATCGCCGAAACTTGCTTGAGCATGAAGAGACCTTCCGAATCGGTTGCAAATGATAAGACCAAGCGGCTCATTGCAATTTATGATCGAATTTCGGTCCAAAGTATGATCCTGCCCGGGCGGAATATTGGCATGTTCGGACAGGCAAAGAATTCGTTACGGGCTGCGTCTATGACGCTGGCGTTCCTGAAATTCGCATCCAGCACATCGTCGCTCAGTCAGCCGGCAAAGCCAACCGCGCCGACAGCTTCATGGTCGGCGACGGTCATGGATCTCGAGTGAGGTTGCTCACCACCACTTCGTAGGCGTGAACTTGCCGGCGGCCTGTTCGATGACATGTGCTGTCTTGAACAGCGTTTCTTCGTCGAACGGCTTGCCGATGACCTGCAGGCCGAGCGGCAGGCCCTTGGAATCAAGGCCGGCGGGAACGGCGATGCCGGGGAGACCAGCCATGTTGACCGTCACCGTGAAGATGTCGTTGAGGTACATCTTGACCGGATCGGAGGCGAGGTCCTCGTCGGCGATGCCGAAGGCGGAGGATGGTGTGGCGGGTGTCAGGATGGCGTCGACACCGGCGTGGAAGGCGAGTTCGAAGTCGCGCTTGATCAGCGTGCGAACCTTCTGGGCGCGCAGGTAATAGGCGTCGTAATAGCCGGCGGAGAGCACGTAGGTGCCGATCATGATGCGGCGCTTGACCTCGTTGCCAAAGCCGGCAGCACGGGTCTTCTCGTACATGTCGGCGATGTTCTCGCCGTCGACGCGCAGGCCGTAGCGCACGCCGTCATAACGGGCGAGGTTCGACGATGCCTCGGCGGGGGCGACGATGTAATAGGCCGGCAAGGCGTATTTCGTATGCGGCAGCGAGATGTTGACGATCTCGGCGCCGGCATCCTTCAGCCAGGCGATACCCTGCTGCCAGAGCGTTTCGATCTCGTCCGGCATGCCGTCGACGCGGTATTCGTTCGGAATTCCGATCTTCATGCCCTTCAGCGACTGGCCGAGCGAGGCTTCGTAGTCCGGCACCGGCAGATCGACCGAGGTCGTGTCCTTGGCGTCGATGCTTGCCATCGACTTCAGGAGGATCGCGGCGTCGCGGACATCGCGAGCAATCGGGCCGGCCTGGTCGAGCGACGAGGCGAAGGCGACGATGCCCCAGCGCGAGCAGCGGCCATAGGTCGGCTTGATGCCGACCGTGCCGGTGAAGGCGGCGGGCTGGCGGATGGAGCCGCCGGTGTCGGTGGCAGTCGCACCTGCGCAAAGGTGTGCGGCAACCGCAGCGGCCGAACCACCCGAAGAACCACCCGGAACGAGCTGCTGGTTCGAGCCGTTGGCGCGCCAAGGGTTGATCACCGGGCCGTAATAGGAGCTCTCGTTGGAGGAGCCCATGGCGAACTCATCCATGTTGAGCTTGCCGAGCATGACAGCGCCGTCGTTCCAGAGGTTCTGGGTCACGGTCGATTCGTAGCGCGGCTCGAAACCGTCGAGAATGTGGCTGCAGGCCTGGGTGTGGATGCCTTCGGTACCGAAGAGATCCTTGATCCCCAGCGGAATGCCTTCCAGCGCACCGGCCTTGCCGGCGGCAAGACGGGCGTCGGAGGCCTTCGCCATATCTCGCGCCTTTTCCGGCGTCACCTTGATGTAGGCATTGAGCTGATCATTAACCGCATCGATCGTCGAGAGATAGGCCTCGGTGAGTTCGGTAGCGGTGATATCCTTGGCGCGCAGCTTGTCGCGGGCTTCGGCAATGGTCAGGCTGGTCAGTTCGCTCATCTTGTTTCGCTTCAGATCTTTAAAAAGGGCAACGGGTCGGAACAGGCTCGAAGCGAGCCCTTATTCGACGACTTTGGGCACCAGGAAGAAATTCTGATCGGTATTCGGCGCATTGGCGACGATGTCGGCGGCCTTGCTGCCGTCGGTGACTTCGTCCGTCCGCTTCTTCATCGCCATCGGTGTGACGGAAGTCATGGCCTCGACGCCATCGACATTCACTTCGGAGAGTTGCTCGACGAAGCCCAGCATGCCATTCAGCTCGCCCACCATCCGCTGCGCTTCGTCTTCATTGACGGCGATGCGGGCAAGATGGGCGACGCGTTTAACGGTGGCAAGATCGACGGACATGGCATTCTCCGGATAGGATTTTTCCTATCGCTATAAAGGCCATGTCCGCCATACGCAACGGGTATCGTTATGCGGAAATGCTCTCGCCCGGCTTCGGCGCCGCGACCGCCGTCTTCGAACCTTCCAGACCGGCGATGAACTTTTCCGGGGTCTGGTCGATGATCGGGAAGGTGCCGTAGTGGCATGGAATGGCGGTCTTGAAATTGAAGAAGCGCTGGCAGGCGAGCGCCGCAACAGCGCCACCCATGGTGAAGCGGTCGCCGATCGGCACGATGCCGATATCGGGCTGATGCAGTTCATTGATCAGGCCCATGTCGGAGAAGATGTCCGTATCGCCCATGTGGAACAGCGACGGCTCGTCGTCGAAATGCAGCATCAGGCCATTCGGATTGCCGAGCGCGTGCGACACGCCGTCTTCGGTGATCTGGGCAGAGGAGTGCAGCGCGTTGGTAAAGGTCGCGCTGAAGCCGCCGAGGGAGACGGTGCCGCCGGTATTGCCCATTTCCAGCTTCTCGACACCCTTGCTGCCGAGCCAGGCGGCAAGATCGGCGTTGGCGAGAACGACAGCGCCGGTATCCTTGGCAATCTGAACGGTATCGCCGACATGGTCGCCATGGCCATGGGTGAGCAGGATATGCGTGACGCCCGCCGTGGCCTCCTTGAGGTCGATCCCGGCGGCGGCAAAGGAGGAGTTATAGCTGAGGAATGGGTCGATAAGAATTTTAGCCTTGGCCGTTTCGAGACGGAAAGCAGAGTGGCCGAGCCAAGTGATCTTCATGGATTTCTCCTTAATACTTGATTTGAAATGCAAGACTGGTGTTAGGACATATCCGAAACCGTCACAAAGAAAAGCAGCATGGACTTCACTTTGTTTTGACGGGGAGACAAGAGCCTATGACCACACTGACCATCGAAGACCTTGCCGTGATGCTGCTGCCCGGACAGGCGATTGCCGGGCTTGATCTCGGCACCAAGACGATCGGCCTTGCCATGTCCGATCTCGGTCGCCGGTTCGCCACGCCGCGCCCGGTCATCAAGCGGGTGAAATTCACCCAGGACGCCCAGACGCTGCTTGCTTTCGCCGAGAAGGAAAAGGTCGCCGCCTTCGTTATCGGACTGCCGATGAACATGGATGGGTCGACGGGGCCGCGCGTCCAGGCGACGCGAGCCTTCGTGCGCAGCATGGCCGACAAGACCGCCCTGCCCTTCGTCTACTGGGATGAGCGGCTGTCAACGGTCGCAGCCGAACGGGCACTACTGGAAATGGACGTATCGCGCGCCAAGCGGGCCGAGCGCATCGACTCGGCCGCCGCAAGCTTCATTCTTCAAGGAGCCTTGGACAGGCTCTCTGCTCTCGGCAGGCCGGCCTTTCCAGACCTCGATTCCTGACGGCGCTTCCACCACGCCAGAATCTCGGCGCGCTTGCGAAAGGCAAGGATCGAGAAAACCAGCAGAGTGTCGAAGGCAATGGCGCGGGCCACCAGCGGCGGAATGCTCTCCGGCGGGATGCCGAGGATATTGCCATAGATATGGAAAACGAGGTCGTGCATCTGGCGCGTGAGCATGAAGATGCCGAAGCTCATGTCGTAGTATGACAGGTAATACCACGCCCCGAGGAACGAGACAGGCGCGGCCCAGAAGATCAGCACCCACTTCATGCGGTTCCCCTTCGACGCTGATAATGCGTCGTTCCAGTCGAAAGGACTAGCCAGTTCGTCAGTGCCATGGCGCTCAACACCAGCGCCGGCACCGTTATATCTAGTGCCAGAATGGCGAAGAACATCATCGCCGCGATGAGAAACGCGATTTTTGCGGGTCTGGACCCCATGGCTGCACACTTATTGGTTAACAATCAGTCTGCGCACAGTGGCGAGTTAACCGATGCGGCGCAATGTAAACCAATTGTTAAGGTTAACGGCCGGGCGCGGCTGTGGATATCTCCCGCACGATCAGAACATCAGCCGTAAACGCCGCGCACGATACGCCTCAATGCCGTGGCCGCCTTCTCCCAATCCTTCGATGTTTTCAGCGCAAGACCGGCGCATTGGTCACCGACGGCAGCGGAGAGCACAAGATGCTGTATGGCCGAGAAGATCAGCGCATTGACGGCGACCGCATCGATCCCCTTCGGTGGCACCAGCGAGCCGCGCATGCGCTCGATCCAACCGCCAAGCGCTTTCGAACGCGCTTCCGAAAGCCGGCGCACCTGCTCGGTGTTCTCGGACACTTCCCAGGCGACGATGCGGCGCATCAGCGGATCGGCGCGCAGCGCATCGAGGAAAAGCAAGGCCAGCCGCTCCATGAGGTCACCATAGGTCAACAGGAACACGCCGCCGGTATCGTCGGGGATACGATCCTTCACCCAGCTTCCGAGATCCGTGCCGATCGCCTCCACCAGCCCGTCGAGGCCGCCGTAATAGCGGTAGATCAGTTGCTTGTCGCAGCCGGCGCCGCGGGCGACCGCGTTGATGCCGAAATTCTGGAACCCCTCTTCCGCCAGCAGCCGTTTGGCGGCATTCAGAATCGCCTGCTCGGTGGCGGCGCGATTGCGGATTCGCTTTTCCGGCTCGACGGGTGTTTCGATCGGTTTTTTCAGAACGGCGTTTGCGCTCGGCATCGTATCGGCTCCAGTCAGTCACCGACCGGTGAATAACAAGCCAAGCACAAGCGAACAATGACGCGACGACCGTGGAGGTGTCTTAAACTCGGGAATCCACAGATTAGAGATATTGGCCGAACCAGACGGTACTCGGCGAGGCAAGTTCCGGCGGCAACTCCACCTGAGTAAACCCACGCGACGCCCAGAATCGAATCCCGCTGTGATTGCCCGCGCTCGCGCCGAGATGAACGCCTTTGACACCCTTGTCGCGGGCGTTCGACAGCCATTTGTCGAGAAGAGCGCTGCCGATGCCCTGCCCCTGCGTGCGTGGCAGAAGGTTCATATGGATATGGGCGGAAAACCGGTCGGTGAGAAAGGCCGGCACTCGTTTCGGATGGTGGATCGCATAAGTGCGCCGCTGATCCGCATTCCAGGTCGAAGGATCGCCCGATGGCTCCGGATAGCGCTCACGCAGCTCCGGCCACCATTCGCGCTCCAGCCTTTCCTCGAAAGCAACCGTGTCGAAGACGCCGGCGATATAACCGCAAACACCCTCATCGTCCTCAACAATAAAGACGGTATGTGGGCTGAGGACCGCATAGGGCACAGAATAAATATGCCCAATCATCCGCCCATCGCGATGAAGCGCTGTGGCATCCTTGCCGGCATCGCCGGTGACCAGCGAGATGATGTAGAGCTGGTTGATGTCGTCGGGTTGGACGGGGCGGAGGTTGATCATGGAGGCCTCTTCCATAGGTCTTAAATTATGCGCGCGACGGATCGATCGGGGCCGATGAGCTCCGTCAGAGATGAAGGCCCACGTCCATTCGCTGATGCAATATACGAATGACGGCAATCTCCGTATCCTGCTGTCGATAGTAGATCACATGGGACCCGACGACGTATTTGAAATAGCCCTCGCGAATGTCAGCATAACGACCAACCTTGAGACCAGACGCAAGGCCCTCAAAGGCATCGAGGATACCGGCATGGTAGGTCTCCGCCTGCTTTACCGACCAGTTTTCAGCGGTGTAGCGCCAGATCTCCTCAAGATCCGCCTCTGCAAGAGGTGATAAGACATACCGGCCCGACTTACTCGCCATATGTAGCGCGCATCCGCTTCAGGAATGCGGCATTGTCGAATGGAGTAGGCTTCCCGGACTCTTCTCCGGCGATCAATGCGCCCTGAAGAGCCTTGACCTTGGCTTCGTGCTCTTCCAGCAAACGCAACCCTGCCCGAACGACATCGCTGGCGGAGCCATATCGGCCCGTCTGCACTTGAGCATCGATGAAGGTATTGAAGTGGTCACCAAGCGAAACAGATGTGTTACGGGCCATGAGCAGCTCCCTTGCTGATACCATTATATAATAATTATTGGCATCACATCAACAGACGCCGCCTCAGACCCGCGGCGTCAGCGGAACGACAGCTCAAGTCGCCGGCGGATACAGCAGATCGACGATGTAGCTCGCATCGAAGCGCGCATCGAGCATGCCGTAGGTCGAGCGCCAGCCGCCTGCTAGGCGGGTTTCGATGAAAGCGTCGGCGATCTTGCCTGCGCCCAGTCGATAGAGTTCGGCGGCACCGGCGGCGAGCGCCATTTGCTCGATCAGCAGGCGGGCAGCACCCTCGTCCTGTTCACACAGCGCCATGGCGGCGCGGAGCACGTCGATGGTTTTCTTGCCGGCCGGGCCGAGATCGCGGGCAAGGCCGGCAAAGACGGTTTCGAACAGGTCCCTGCCCCGGTTCAGCACGCGAAGCACGTCGAGCGCCATGACATTGCCGGAGCCCTCCCAGATCGCATTGACCGGCGCCTCGCGGTAATGCCGTGCGATCGGGCGTTCCTCGATATAGCCGCTGCCGCCGATGCACTCCATCGCCTCGTAGATCAGCGCAGGCGCAATCTTGCAGCACCAGTATTTGGCGACCGGCGTCATGACGCGGGCATAGGCGGCGTCTTCGCTGCTGCTGCTGGCCTTGTCGAAGGATTCGGCCAGGCGGAAGGCGAGCGCGGTCGCGGCCGCGACATCGAGCGCCATATCGGCCAACACACGCGTCATGATCGGCTGCTGGACCAGCGTCTTGCCGAAGACGCTGCGGCCGCGCGTATGATGCACGGCCTCGGCGAGCGATGCCCGCATGATGCCGGCAGAGGCCAGCGCGCAATCGAGGCGCGTCAGCGTCACCATGTCGAGAATGGTGCGGATGCCGCCGTCGGGAGCGCCGAGCAGGAAGCCGAAGGTATCGCTGAACTCGACTTCGGAAGAGGCATTAGAGCGATTGCCGAGCTTGTCCTTCAGCCGCTGGAATTGCAAGCCGTTGGCGGAGCCGTCTTCGAGCAGGCGCGGCACCAGGAAGCAGCCCATGCCGTCCTTGGTTTGCGCCAGCATGATGAAGGCATCGCTCATCGGCGCCGACATGAACCATTTGTGGCCCGAGAGCCGATAGATGCCGTCGCTGACCTTGTCTGCGGTCGTCCTGTTGGCGCGTACATCCGTACCGCCCTGCTTTTCCGTCATGCCCATGCCGATGGTGACGGCGGACTTTTGCATGGCCGGCTTGTTGGACGAATCATACTTGCGCGACAAAACCTTCGGCGCCCAATCCTTCTGGACGGCCGGAGACGCCATCATCGCCGCGACCGAGGCGCTGGTCATGGTGAGCGGGCAGAGATGGCCGCATTCGAGCTGCGCCGTCAGGTAGAAGCGCGCGGCGCGAACCTTGTGCGACTGGCCTTTCGCGTCCGGATCGGCCTGGGCATCCCAGATCGAGGAATGCAGGCCCGCCGACATCGAGCGGCGCATCAGCGCATGCCAGGCCGGATGGAATTCGACCACGTCCAGACGCTCGCCGCGCGGGCCATGGGTGCGCAGTTGCGGCGCGCCCTGGTTTGCCATGCGCGCCAGTTCCTGCGCCTCGTGGGAGGTGACGTAGCGGCCCATCTGCTCCAGGTCTTCGCGCGTCGAGCGCGGCAAGTTGGAGGTCAGATCGACGATCAGCGGATCGGAACGATAGGCATTGATGCCGGACCAGAGGCTCGGTTGGTTCAGTTCGGCAAAAGTATCGTCATTCCGGGTCGATTGGGTCATATTTCGCTTTTAGAGCAAGAGGATTGCAAAAGGAAACCTGAAGTTTCGGCTTTTGAGATTAGCGCTGTAACGAGATTCGAATCAAATTGCATGGGGAACAAATGCGCTTATCCAAAGCCCGCGCTTGCCCCTGAGCCACTCCCTCTTTATAGACCCCCTGACGAAATTCAGAGGGCAGCTTCATGGTCTTCTTTCCCCACCGCCATCTCATCGGCATCAAGGGCCTCACCGAGCAGGATATCACCTATCTTCTCGACAAGGCCGACGAGGCGGTGAAGATCAGCCGTCAGCGCGAAAAGAAGACATCGACGCTTCGCGGGCTGACGCAGATCAATCTCTTTTTCGAGGCCTCGACCCGCACGCAAGCCTCTTTCGAGCTGGCCGGCAAGCGGCTTGGCGCCGACGTGATGAACATGTCGGTCGGCAACTCCTCGGTGAAAAAGGGCGAGACGCTGATCGACACGGCGATGACGCTGAATGCCATGCGCCCCGACGTGCTGGTCATCCGCCATTCCAGCGCCGGCGCGGCGGCACTGCTGGCGCAAAAGGTCTCCTGCTCGGTGGTCAATGCCGGCGACGGACAGCACGAACATCCGACACAGGCGCTGCTCGACGCACTGACCATCCGCCGCGCCAAAGGCAAGCTGTCGCGCATCATCGTCGCGATCTGCGGCGACGTGCTGCATTCACGCGTCGCCCGTTCCAACATTCTGCTGCTGAACGCCATGGGCGCGCGCGTCCGGGTCGTCGCGCCCGCAACGCTCTTGCCCGCTGGGATCGCCGATATGGGCGTAGAGGTCTTCCATTCGATGAAGGAAGGGCTGAAGGACGCTGACGTAGTGATGATGCTGCGCTTGCAGCGCGAGCGCATGTCCGGCGCCTTCGTACCGTCCGTGCGCGAATATTATCATTTCTATGGTCTCGACGCCGAGACGTTGAAGGCGGCCAAGGAGGATGCGCTGGTCATGCATCCCGGTCCGATGAACCGTGGCGTCGAGATTGCCTCGGAAGTCGCCGATGGCCCGCAAAGCGTCATTGCCGAGCAGGTGGAAATGGGTGTCGCGGTGCGTATGGCGGTCATGGAGACGCTGCTGGTCTCGCAGAACCAGGGGCCGCGCACCGAGGGAGCTGGCGCATGAGCAACTCGATCGTCCTCCAGAACGTTCGCATCATCGACCCTTCGCGCAATCTCGACGAGGTCGGCACGATCATCGTCGAAAACGGTCTCATCGTCTCCGCCGGCAAGGATGCGAAAATTCAGGCCGCTCCGAAGGGTGCCGAGGTGCGCGATTGCACCGGCCTTGTCGCCGTTCCCGGCCTGGTCGATGCCCGCGTGCATGTCGGCGAGCCCGGCGGCGAGCATCGCGAGACCATCGCCTCGGCAAGCCGCGCGGCCGCGGCCGGCGGCGTGACTTCCTTTATCATGATGCCGGACACCGATCCGATCATCGACGACATCGCGCTGGTCGAATTCGTCAAGAAGACGGCGCGCGACACGGCTGTCGTCAATGTCTATCCGGCAGCGGCACTCACAAAGGGCCTCGCCGGCGAGGAAATGACGGAAGTGGGGCTCCTGCGCGAAGCCGGCGCCGTCGTCTTCACCGACGCGCATTCCGGCGTCCACGACACGCAGGTTCTCCGTCGGATCATGACCTATGCGCGCGAATTCGGCGCCGTCATCTCCTGCGAGACCCGCGACAAATATCTCGGCGCCAACGGTGTCATGCATGAGGGACTGTTTGCCAGCTGGCTCGGTCTTTCCGGCATTCCGAAGGAAGCCGAACTCATTCCGCTCGAGCGCGATCTGAGGATCGCCGCCCTGACCCGCAGCCATTATCACGCGGCGATGATCTCCGTGCCGGAATCGGCGGAGGCCATCCGCCTCGCCCGCTCGCGCGGCGCAAAGGTTACCTGTGGCATCTCGATCAACAATCTGGCGCTGAACGAAAACGACATCGGCGAATACCGCACCTTCTTCAAGCTTTACCCGCCGCTGCGCTCGGAAGACGACCGCTCGGCGATGATCGAGGCACTGGCGGACGGCACTATCGACATCATCGTCTCGTCGCATGATCCGCAGGATGTGGACACGAAGCGTCTGCCGTTCGGAGAGGCGGAAGACGGTGCGGTCGGGCTGGAAACGTTGCTCGCTGCCGCACTTCGCCTGCATCATAGCGGCCAGGTCAGCCTGATGCGGCTCATCGACGCCCTGTCGACGCGGCCGGCGCAGATCTTCGGCCTCGATGCCGGCACGCTGAAGCCGGGCGCGAAGGCGGATATTGCCCTGATCGATCTCGACGAGCCTTGGCTTGTCGCCAAAGACATGCTTCTGTCGCGCTCGAAGAATACACCGTTCGAAGACGCAAGAATGAGCGGCCGGGCCGTTGCGACCTATGTCGCGGGCAAGCTGGTTCACAGTCTGTAGGCAAAGCTGGGGCTTATGGAGAATAAGACGTGATGGCGCAATTCTGGACATGGCAGCTCTCCCCGCAGACTGCACTCGCAGCAGCCGTCATCGGCTACCTGCTCGGCTCCATTCCTTTCGGTTTGATTCTGACGCGCATGGCCGGTCTGGGCGATGTCCGCAATATCGGCTCGGGCAATATCGGCGCAACGAATGTGCTGCGTACCGGCAACAAGGGTCTGGCAGCGGCAACGCTGCTCCTCGATGCCTTCAAGGGCACGGCGGCCGTGCTGATCGTCTGGCATTTTTTCGGTGAAGACGCGGCCATACTTGCCGGTTTTGCCGCCTTCATCGGCCATATCTTCCCGGTCTGGATTGGGTTCAAGGGCGGCAAGGGCGTTGCGACTTACCTGGGCATTCTGCTCGGTCTCGCGCCATTCATGGCCTTGATCTTTGCCATCATCTGGCTGGTCATCGCCTTCACCACCCGCTACTCCTCTCTTTCCGCGCTGGTTGCAACCCTTGTCATTCCGGTTGCATTGTGGATACTGGGCGCCGACAAGATCGCCGCCGTCATGGCGCTAATGACCGTCATTTCCTGGTACAAGCACCGGGCCAATATCGTCAGGCTGACAGCCGGCAGGGAAACCAAGATCGGAGCGAAGGGATAATGGTCGCAGGCAGCGCAGGACGAACCGGAATTGCGCTGACGGAAAAACAAAGGATCGCCTGGCTCAGGCTCATCCGCTCCGACAATGTCGGCCCCTCGACCTTTCGCGATCTCATCCAGCATTATGGCTCCGCCGAAGCCGCGCTCGCCGCTTTGCCGGACCTTTCGCAACGCGGTGGCGCGACGCGAGTAATCCGCATCGCCAGCGAGCAGGATGCGCTGCGTGAGCTGGAGGCGGTGCACCGTTTCGGCGCCCGCTTCGTCGGCATCGGCGAACCGGGCTATCCGCAGGCCCTGAAAGAGATCGACGGTGCGCCGCCGCTTCTGACTGTCAAAGGCAATCTATCGATGGCGGTTCGGCCAGCCATCGGTATCGTCGGCTCGCGTAACGCCTCGATCAGCGGCGCCAAATTTGCGGCCATGATCACCCGCGCCTGTGGCGAGGCGGGCTATGCCGTCATCTCCGGCCTCGCTCGCGGCATCGATACGGCGGCGCATCGCGCCAGCCTTCAGACCGGCACCATCGCCGCCATGGCCGGTGGGCTCGACCAGCCCTACCCGCCCGAAAATGTCGGCCTGCTGAATGAGATATGGGACGGCAACGGCCTTGCCGTCAGTGAAATGCCATTCGGCTGGGAACCGCGCGCGCGGGATTTCCCACGCCGCAACCGGCTGATCGCAGGCATTTCCCTCGGCCTCGTCGTGGTCGAGGCGGCGACGCGCTCCGGCTCGCTGATCACCGCGCGCCTTGCCGGCGAATTCGGCCGGCTGGTCTTTGCCGTGCCCGGCTCGCCGCTCGATCCGCGCTGTGAGGGCACCAACGGCTTGCTGAAGGACGGCGCGATCATCGTCACCCGCCCGGAGGATATCGTCGAGGCGCTGCGGCCGCTGGCCGAACCCGACCTCTTCCGCCCACAGCTTGCCGAGGCCCCGGTTGAAAAGAACGACAAAGCGCTGTCGCCTCCACCCGACGATACCGACCGCGACCAGATCGTCGACGCGCTCGGGCCGACGCCCGTGGAAATCGACGATATTATCCGGCATACCGGCGCGTCGGTGTCATCGGTTCATTCCGTGTTGCTCGAACTGGACATGGCCGGCCGGCTGCATCGGCATCCTGGCGGGCTGGTGTCTATATCAATGCTGGATTGAAAGCATGACAGATCATCCCGATATGATGGCTACACCGCTTCCGGAAGCGACCACAGACATTCTTTCGGGATGTAACACAGATGCCATCCGGCACGGATCGTGGCATCGAGCCGACGGCAAAAATCGACATCGCCTCTTGACCGCGACGAATTCCCTGTCCATGTCGAAAGGCCGGGGAGCGAAAATACCCGGTCTCTCCCGCGCCTTTTTCCGGCGCGACCTCTTATTCAGAGAATTATGATGAACGTTGTAGTGGTGGAATCGCCTGCCAAGGCCAAGACAATCAACAAATATCTGGGACCCGGATATACGGTTCTTGCTTCCTTTGGCCATGTGCGAGACCTGCCCGCCAAGGACGGCTCGGTCCTGCCCGATCAAGACTTCGAAATGCTGTGGGAAGTCGACCCCGCCTCGCAAAAACGCATGAAGGACATCGCCGACGCGGTGAAATCCTCCGACGGCCTGTTTCTCGCGACCGACCCGGATCGCGAAGGCGAAGCGATTTCCTGGCATGTTCTCGATCTTCTCAACAAGAAGCGCGTCATCAACGGCAAGCCCGTCAAGCGCGTCGTCTTCAATGCCATCACCAAGAAGGCCGTGCTCGACGCAATGGCCGATCCGCGCGATATCGACGTGCCGCTGGTCGACGCCTATCTCGCCCGCCGCGCTCTCGACTATCTCGTCGGCTTTAATCTGTCGCCGGTGCTCTGGCGCAAGCTGCCGGGTGCTCGTTCGGCTGGCCGCGTCCAGTCGGTGGCGCTTCGCCTCGTCTGCGACCGTGAATCCGAAATCGAACGCTTCATCTCGGAAGAATACTGGAATCTCTCGGCGATCTTGAAGACACCGCGTGGTGACGAATTCGAGGCCCGGCTGGTGGCTGCCAACGGCAAGCGGCTGCAGCCGCGCGCTATCGGCAACGGCGAAGAGGCCGGCAATCTGAAGGCGCTTCTGGAAGGTGCCTCCTATGTCGTCGACACCGTCGAGGCAAAGCCGGTCAAGCGCAATCCGAGCCCTCCCTTCACAACCTCCACCCTGCAGCAGGCCGCTTCCTCGAAGCTCGGCTTCTCGGCTTCGCGCACCATGCAGGTGGCGCAGAAGCTGTATGAAGGCGTCGACATCGGCGGCGAAACCGTCGGTCTCATTACCTATATGCGTACGGACGGCGTGCAGATGGCGCCGGAAGCGATCGACGCGGCACGCACCGCCATCGCCGATCAATTCGGCAACCGCTACCTGCCGGAAAAGGCACGCTTGTACTCGACCAAGGCGAAGAACGCCCAGGAAGCGCACGAAGCAATCCGTCCGACCGATTTTGATCGTACGCCGGATCGCGTCCGCAAGTACCTGGATGCCGACCAGCTGCGGCTTTACGATCTCGTCTGGAAGCGTGGCATCGCCAGCCAGATGGCCTCGGCCGAGATCGAACGCACCACCGTCGAGATCCTCGCCGACAATGGCGGCCAGAAGGCTGGCCTTCGCGCAGTCGGTTCGGTGATCCGCTTCGACGGCTTCATTGCCGCCTATACCGACCAGAAGGAAGACGGCGAGCAGAGCGACGATGCCGACGACGAGGATGGTCGTCTGCCGGAGATCAATGCGCGCGAAAACCTCGCCAAGCAGAAGATCAACTCGACGCAGCATTTCACCGAACCGCCGCCGCGCTATTCGGAAGCGTCGCTGATCAAAAAGATGGAAGAGCTCGGCATCGGCCGCCCGTCGACCTATGCGGCGACGCTGGCGACGCTGCGCGACCGCGATTATGTGACGATCGACAAGCGCAAGCTGCTGCCGCAGGCCAAGGGCCGGCTGGTGACCGCCTTCCTCGAAAGCTTCTTCACCAAATACGTCGAGTATGACTTCACCGCCGATCTCGAAGAAAAACTCGACCGCATCTCGGCCGGCGAGTTGAACTGGAAGGACGTGTTGCGCGACTTCTGGCGCGACTTCTTCGCCCAGATCGAGGACACCAAGGAGTTGCGCGTCACCAATGTGCTCGACGCGCTGAACGAGGCGCTGGCGCCGCTGGTCTTCCCGAAGCGCGAGGATGGCAGCGATCCGCGTATCTGCCAGGTCTGTGGCACGGGCAACCTCTCGCTGAAGCTCGGCAAATACGGCGCCTTCGTCGGCTGCTCGAACTATCCGGAATGCAATTATACGCGCCAGCTTTCCTCGGAAGGCGGCACGGAAGCGGAGGCCTCGGGGCTCAACGAACCGAAGGCGCTCGGCACCGATCCGGTGACCAACGAGGAGCTGACGCTGCGTTCGGGCCGTTTCGGACCCTATATCCAGCGCGGCGACGGCAAAGAAGCCAAGCGCGCCTCGCTGCCGAAGGGCTGGAAGCCGGAAGATATCGACTATGAAAAGGCCATGGCGCTGATCTCGCTTCCCCGCGATATCGGCAAGCATCCCGAAAGCGGCAAGATGATCTCGTCCGGCATCGGCCGTTACGGGCCTTTCCTGCTGCACGACGGCAGCTACGCCAATCTCGAGACCGTGGAAGACGTCTTCACCGTCGGCCTCAACCGCGCCGTGACCGTGCTTGCTGAAAAGCAGAGCAAGGCAGGCGGCGGACGCGGCACGCCCGCGGCCTTGAAGGATCTTGGCGCGCATCCCGACGGCGGCGGCTCGATCACCGTTCGCGACGGCAAATACGGCCCCTATGTCAATTGGGGCAAGGTCAACGCCACGCTGCCGAAGGGTTCCGATCCGCAGGCCATCACGGTCGAGGAAGCCCTGGCGCTGATCGTTGCCAAGGCCGGCAAGTCCGGCGGCGGGAAGCCTGCCAGAGCGCCCGCGAAGGCGAAAACCAAGACGGCAGCGGCCGCCAGCAAGACGACGAAGACCACCGCCAAGCCGAAGGCCAAAGCGGCCACCAAGGCGAAGACAACGAAGAAGAGTGCAGAGTGAGCAGAGAACCACGCGGCAGGAATTCATCGCCGGAGCACCGCTCCGGCAAGGTTGGCCGCGTGACAAAGAACAGCGGCGATGCGGAGCCGATGGCAGCGATCATTCACGGCGTCCTGCCGCCGCGCGAAGTTCTCCTGCGCTTTATCGCCGATCATCCGCAGCAGGCGTCCAAGCGTGAACTCGCCAAGGCCTTCGGGCTGAAGGGCGAGGCCCGCATCGAACTCAAGAGCCTCCTGCGCGAGCTTGAACAGGACGGTATGGTGCAGAAGAGCCGCAAGTCGCTCATCCGCCCCGGCGCACTGCCGCCGATCGCCGTTCTCGACATCACCACGCGCGACAAGGACGGCAGCCTGATCGGCCGACCGACCGAATGGCCGGAAGAAAACGGCGTGGCCCCGGCCGTGATGATCAAGCAGTCCTCTTCGCCCGCCGGCCGCAACGGCAAGGGCAAGGCGCCCGTTGCCGGCATGGGCGACCGCATCCTCGCCAAGATCTTTTCGGCCGTCGATCGCGGCGGCCCTGCCTATACCGCGCGTATCATCAAGGTCATCGACAAGCGCCAGGGCGCGTCCATGGGCGTCTTCCGCGAAACGCCGGGCGGCGGCGGGCGGCTGATGCCGATCCAGCGACGCGGCGAGGAAATGGTGATCGATCCGGAATATACCAGCGACGCCAAGGATGGCGATCTGGTCGAAGTCGAAGTGGCGCGCCTTGGCCGTTTCGGCCTGCCCCGCGCCAAGGTTCTGTCGATCGTCGGTTCCGTCGCCTCGGAAAAGGCGATTTCGATGATCGCGATCTATGCACATGGCATTCCGCATGTCTTCCCGCCGGCCGTCATCGCCGAGGCGGATGCGGCCAAGCCCGCCACCATGTCGCATCGCGAGGACTGGCGCAGCCTCCCGCTGATCACCATCGATCCGGCCGACGCCAAGGACCATGACGACGCCGTCTATGCCGAAATGGATCCCTCGCCCGATAATCCCGACGGCGTGATCGTCACCGTCGCCATCGCCGATGTCTCCTGGTATGTGCGCCCCAATTCTCCGCTCGACCGCGAGGCCCTGAAGCGCGGCAATTCGGTCTATTTCCCGGACCGCGTCGTGCCGATGCTGCCCGAGCGCATCTCCAACGATCTCTGCTCCCTCAAGGAAGGTGTCGACCGCCCTGCCCTTGCCGTGCGGATGATCTTTTCCAAGGAAGGCCGCAAAGCTGGCCACACCTTCCATCGCATCATGATGAGGAGTGCCGCCAAGCTGTCCTATCAGCAGGCGCAGGCAGCGATCGACGGCCAGCCGGACGACAAGACCGGACCGATGCTGGAGCCCATCCTGAAGCCGCTCTGGCACGCCTACGGGATCATGCAGCGTGGCCGCGACAGGCGTCAGCCGCTCGAACTCGACATGCCCGAACGCAAGATCCAGCTGAAGCCGGACGGCACGGTCGATCGCGTCATCGTGCCGCCGCGCCTCGACGCTCATAAGCTCATCGAAGAAATGATGATCCAGGCGAACGTGGCCGCCGCTGAGACGCTGGAGAAGAAGAAGCAGGCGCTGATCTATCGCATCCATGACGGCCCGTCACTTGCCAAGCAGGAAGTGCTGCGCGAATTCCTCGCGACGCTCGACATCTCGCTTGCCAAGGGCGGTAATGTCCGCGCCAACAGTTTCAACGGCATTCTGGCCAAGGCCGAGGGCACGCCGCACCAGACCATGGTCAACGAGATGGTGTTGCGCTCGCAGAGCCAGGCGATCTACAGCCCCGACAATATCGGCCATTTCGGCCTGAACCTGATGAAATACGCGCATTTTACTTCGCCGATCCGCCGCTATGCGGATCTGATCGTGCATCGTGCCCTCGTCGGCTCGCTGGGCTTGGGCGAAGGCGGCATCACTCCGGACGAGGAAGCAGCGCTCGACGATATCGCCGCCGAGATCTCCACCTTCGAGCGCCGCGCCATGGCCGCCGAGCGCGAGACGGTCGATCGGCTGATCGCCCATCATCTTGCCGGGCGCGTCGGCGAGGAATTCGAGGCCCGCGTCGGCGGTGTGACCAAGTCGGGACTTTTTGTCACCCTGCCCGACTATGGCGCCGATGGTTTCATCCCTATATCCACACTCGGCTCCGACTATTTCATCTATGACGAGGCACATCAGGCGCTGACGGGTGAAAAGACGGGGCTCGGCTTTCGCCTTGGCGATAGCGTGACGGTGCGGCTGGCGGAAGCGATCCCGCTTGCCGGCGCCCTGCGCTTCGAAATGCTGAGCGACGGCCGCGCCATGCCGACAGCGGTGCGCTCCTTCCACAAGGCGACCCGCCGCAACAAGAGCCCGGCGCGCAAGGCACCGGGAACGAGACCACCGCGCGGCCGCCGATAGACGGCGGCTGCCGGCAGGAAGGAAACGTTCATGACGAGCAGCCCGTCCGATTCCACGATCCGCTACGGCGGTCCCGACGAGGCTGAACGACCGCTGGGACGCTCCATCATGCGCGGTTTACTGAACCGCTGTCCACGCTGCGGCACGGGCAAGCTCTTCCGTGCCTTCCTGAAACCGGTCGACCAGTGCGCGGCCTGCGGCGAGGAGATATTCCACCAGCGCGCCGACGATCTGCCGCCCTATCTGGTGATCCTTGTGCTCGGGCATGTCGTGGTCGGCGGCTTTATGATGACGGACATGGTTTTTCATCTGCCCGTCTGGGTCCATCTCGCCATCTGGGCACCGATCACAGTGATCACCGCGCTGGCGATCATCCAACCGATCAAGGGTGGCGTCATCGGTCTGCAATGGGCGCTCAGGATGCATGGCTTCGGCGGCCATGACGACAGCCCGGATGAGTGGGATCAGGGGAACGGCCGCTCTTGAACACCGTATTCGATCGGATATTGCCAGCCTTGTCGGCCGGCCAGGGTCGGCATGTGCCGCTACGCCCTTCAGCCATGATCGGTATCGAATCATCCCATATTGGTGATTCGCGCGAATTGCCGGATCTCCCACGGCTTGACATCGGCGGCGTTTCTTGTCTGAACATGCCGGGCGTCGAAAGGATCATTCTGGAGGGTACGACCGATCCCATGAAAGCCGAACCGTCACCTGGATTTGGCCGTGCCGTGCCTTTCTATCCCCCCGCGTCGCGAATGATTCGTTCGCCAAATGCTCTAAGGATCAATTCATGACTGAACCGACGAACGGCAAGGCCGGCCATGTCGAAGAAATTCATTGGCCTTCGCTCGTCGCCGCTATTTCGTCCGTTTCCGCTGTCGGCATCGCCATCGGCCTCGGCCTTCCGCTTCTCAGCATCATCCTGGAAAAACGCGGCATTCCCTCGAGCCTGATCGGGCTGAACACGGCGATGATGGGGGTCGCTGCGATGATAGCGGCCCTGATCACCACCAAGCTCGCCCACCGCTTCGGTGTGGTGCAGACGATGATCTGGGCCGTCGTGCTCTCCGCATTGAGCTCGCTCGGCTTCTATTACGCCGAGAGCCTGGTCCTCTGGTTTCCGCTGCGCCTGATCTTTCACGGCTCGACGACGACCCTGTTCATCCTGTCGGAATTCTGGATCAACGCGGCCTCCCCACCCTCCAAGCGCGGCTTCGTGCTCGGCATCTACTCCACGGTCTTCTCGCTCGGCTTTGCCGCCGGTCCCCTGCTGTTCTCGCTGGTCGGCAGCGAGGGACTGATGCCGTTTGCCATCGGCGCCTGCATCATTCTCGCCGCAGCCATCCCGATCTTCATCGCCCGCAACGAGAGCCCGATCGTTGACGAAAAGCCGGAACTGCACTTCGTTCGCTACATCTTCCTGGTGCCGACAGCCACGGCCGCCGTCTTCGTGTTCGGCGCAGTGACGGTCGGCGGCGGATCGTTGTTCACCAGCTATGCGACGCGCCTCGGTTTCAACGAATCACAGGCAGCCCTGCTGCTGACCGTCATGGGCGTCGGCAACTTCATCTTCCAGATCCCGCTTGGGCTGCTTGCCGACCGTATGCGCGACAAGCGGCCATTGCTGTCGATCATGGCAACGATCGGGTTCGTTGGCGCGCTTCTGCTGCCCTCGCTGGCCTCGAACTGGATGCTTCTGGCGGTCATCCTGCTGTTCTGGGGCGGCTGCGTCTCCGGCATGTATACGGTGGGCCTCAGCCACCTGGGAACGCGCCTGACGGGCTCTGATCTGGTCGCCGCCAACGCCGCCTTCGTTTTCTGTTATGCGATCGGCATGGTCCTCGGCCCGCCGACCGTCGGCACCGCCATGGATATTGCCAGCCCCAGCGGTTTTGCTTGGGCGATCGCCTTTTTCTTTGGCCTTTATGTCCTGCTTTCGGGGATACGGCTGCTTTTCATGGGCAACAGAGGTTGACTTTTCGGGCGCGATTTGTATTTTCGCGCCAGAATTTGCCGTGGACCTCCGCACTGGCCGTCCACGGCTTTCATTTTTCTTAAAGGCAGGACGACCATGGCCAAGGCTACCACTATCAAGATCAAGCTGCTGTCGACGGCCGACACCGGTTTCTTCTACGTCACGACGAAGAACAGCCGTACGATGACTGACAAGATGACGAAGACGAAGTACGACCCGGTTGCTAAGAAGCACGTCGAATTCAAGGAAACGAAGATCAAGTAAGTTTCCTAAACTTCTGGTTACAGCAAAAGGCGCAACCGCAAGGTTAGCGCCTTTTTCTTTTTCAGCCCTTCTTCCCTGTGCAAAACTTCGCGAAGACGCCGCTGATCAGCAAAATCTAAAACGCATCCCACTGATATTTATGAGCAAAGAAAAACGCCGCCTTCCATAGGAAGAGCGGCGTTTTAAATCGGGGGCCGGCTAGCCTGCAAAACGGCACGAGGAACCGCTTGAAATTGCCTGCCAGCCGACCGACCCCACGACCCAGGAGATGCGGCGGACCTGAGCATCATGGGGTATTCTCAAACCCTTGCGGGCTATCTCTGTACGGGACTAAATTTGCCCGAAATCGAAAGAAAATCAACAAATTCTTAATGATAAAAAATTCTCGTCTGGCCGAATGGTTAAAATTCCCGGTTTCGCCCAGTTCTATCCCTTGAAAAGATAACAATCCCCAAGCGAGTACATCGCAAAAAACGAAGAGATAATTAGCGTATGCATAGCAAATTCAAGCGAGAGATATTTAAAGACGATTTCATACTATAATGACAGCCATATTATGAGTGGCATACTCATGGTTCTCTATCAGCTCAAACTCCGAGCCATCAAGAATATCGCGCGCAATACACTATTGTGCATTTGATCATTGCCGGCAGGCGGGTATTTCCGTCAAATTATACGACAATTATAGCGTTTATTCTGCAGTACTGATCCGTTCACATATAGCTGTGGACCCATGGTTATAAATTTTAGATCGCTGCTCAAAATTCTGAAAAGCCCGTGGATATTGAGGGGCCAAGGAATTGAGCACTGGATCAGTTCGGATCAGGCTGCCGCAGCAACAACGCGATTGCGGCCTGCCTTCTTAGCTTCGTAAAGGGCGAGATCGGCCTGCTTCATCAACTGCTCGGGCGTCTCTATGGATTCCAGGCGGGACGAAATGCCGAAAGAGGCGGTGATATTAAGCGCGGCTCCCGCTTCCCGCAGCGTGACGGGCGCGGTTTCCACCGCGGCGCGCAGACGCTCGGCAACGGCGGCAGCAACCTCCGGAGGCGTATCCGGCATCACCACGACAAATTCCTCGCCGCCATAGCGACAGGCCAGATCGGCGCCACGAACGGTGGAGCGGATACGAGCGGCAAATTCCTTGAGCACCTCGTCGCCGGCATCATGACCATAGGTATCGTTCACCAGCTTGAAGCGGTCGATATCGGTGATCAGGATTGAGAGCGGCCGGCCACGCGCCAGCGAGCGGTTGAAGAGGATCTTCAGGTGATTGTCGAGATAGCGCCTGTTGTTCAGCCCGGTAAGCGCGTCGGTGACGGCAAGCTCGATCGTATGTTGTACGCTGGCGCGCAGACGGTCGTTGTAGCGCTTGCGGCGGATCTGCGTCAGGCTGCGGGCAACCAATTCGTTCGGATCCAGCGGCCGGACAATGTAATCGTTGACGCCGAGATCGAGCGCCCGGACGATCATCTCGTCGGCCCCCTGCTCCGTCACCAGCAGCACCGGCAGGAAGCGCGTGCGCTCCAGCGAACGAAGCTGTGAGCAAAGCCGCAGCGGATCATAGTCTTCGAAATTGGAATTGACGATGACGAGCTCGAACGGCTTCTCCGCGGCCTCGAACAGGGCCGCCTGCGGATCGGACGTCGCCGTCACCTGGGCGATCGGTTTCAGGGCGCGGACGATGCGCTCCTGCGAATTGGCCCGGCCGTCGACCAGGAGGATATGGCCGGTTTCGTCAATACGGCCATCCCCCAGGCGCAGCAGATCCTCGATGCCGAGATTGCGGGCCGTCTCATTGCGCATGCGCAGCTCGTCGCTCAGCGTCTTCAGCCGCAACAGGCTCTTGACGCGTGAGATGAGCTGCAGGTCGTTCACCGGTTTGGTCAGGAAATCGTCGGCACCGGCCTTCAGGCCGCGCACGCGATCGGCGGGCTGATCCAGCGCCGTGACCATGACAACGGGGATATGCGAGGTGCGCGCATCGGATTTCAGCCGTTCGCAGACGTCGAAACCGTCCATACCGGGCATCATGATGTCGAGCAGGACCAGATCGACCTGCGTGCTGTCGCAGATGGCCAGCGCCTTCAAGCCGTCCTCGGCCGTCAGCACCTCGAAATACTCGGCCAGCAACCGCGCTTCTAGAAGCTTCACATTGGCCGGGATATCGTCAACTACCAGGATGCGCGCCGTCATCAGTCGTTCCCCACGCTCACGCGTCGCCCAGGTAAGTCTTGATGGTCTCGATGAATTTCGGAACGGAGATCGGCTTCGAGACATAGGCCTCACAGCCGCCCTGACGAATGCGCTCTTCGTCCCCCTTCATCGCAAAGGCGGTGACCGCGATCACTGGGATGACATGCAGATCGTCATCCTCCTTCAGCCATTTCGTCACTTCCAGTCCCGAAACTTCGGGAAGCTGGATATCCATGAGGATCAGGTCCGGGCGATGTTTGCGAGCCAGATCAAGGGCTTCCATACCGTTCCGCGTCTGGATCGTCGTGTAGCCTGACGCCTCGATCAGATCGCGAAAGAGCTTCATATTCAGCTCGTTGTCTTCTACAATCATCACTTGCTTAGGCATGGAGAGCTGTCCCTGCATTCGGTATTGCATCCACTTGCTGAAAATATAAGGTCGCGACAAATCGATTCCAAAAATATTTGAATCGGACTTTAGCGGCATTTGGTTGAAAAATAGGTAACTTACCTCTCAAAATGCAAAGTAACTTCAAGAACTCGAAGAAGGCCGCCGCCGACCCGCAAGAGACTGCGATCGCGGTGCTTGGCTGGCTCGCCCACGAGCCTGATATGTTCGGTCGTTTCCTGGCACTGACCGGCGTCGAGCCGGCACAGGTGCGCAACGCCATCAACGAACCGGCCTTTCTCGCGGGCATGCTGGATTTCCTGATGAACCATGAGCCGACCTTGCTTGCCTTCTGCGAGGCAAGCGGGATGGCGCCAGAGGCCGTTATGGCGGCCGCGGCGCATTTCTCGCCGCCTGGCCTCTCCTCGGGGGAATATTGACCATGGACGCCCCGCTCGAACTTGATATGTCGCATGTGCGCCTGGGAGACCGGCCGCTGGTCGTCTGCGACGTCGATGATGTCGTGCTGCATTTCTTCGCGCCTTTCCTGGTCTTTCTTGATGCCGAGGGCCATGAATTCCTGCCGCGTTCCTTCCGGCTGACCGGCAATATCATTTCGAAAGCCAACGGCATCGCTTTGGAGGAAAAGGACGTCCATCGCCTGATCGAGGCCTTTTTCGAGGCGCAGGAGCAGTGGCAGACGCCTCTGGACCGCGTCGTCGATGCCCTCGGTGACTTTTCCAAGAACGCCGACGTCGTTTTTCTCACCGCCATGCCGCCGCAATTCTCGGCCCAGCGCCGCCGCCTTCTCGACAGGCTCGGCCTTATCTATCCGCTCATAGCCTCGCTGCAGCCGAAGGGGCCGATCCTGCAGACCCTGCATGGCGGCCGCCCTCTTCCCGTCGCCTTCGTCGACGATATGGCGCACAATCTGCATTCGGTTCGCGATCATGTCGAAAGCTGCCTGCTGATCAATCTGAGGCCGGATTCGATCGTGCATCGCATGGCCCCGACCGTGGCCGCCGATATTCCCCAGACGAACGACTGGGCTGAGGCGGCGCCATTGATCCACGCCCATATCGCCCGCTGAACCCAGCCGCGGTGCCATCAGAGAACAAGGCGCATCAAGGGTCGCCCATCCTTTCGTTTTGCCACCTCGGAAAATCCGGCCGCCTCGAATATCCGCAGCGATCCGACATAGAGGCCGACGGATTTCGACTGTTTCGTCCGTTCGATGGGACAGCCTTCAAGAATGCGCGCGCCGGATGCCTTGGCGAAATTCACCGCCTCCGACAGCATGCGGTGGCTATATCCCTTGCCGCGATCGCGCGAATTCATGAAGAAACAGCTCACGGCCCAGACCGAGTCGTCTTCGGCATCGGCGGGATCGAGCGGCCGTGACACGGTTTTCGGGGAATTCCATTTCGGCAGTTCCGAGCGCGGGCCGACCTGTGCCCAGGCGACCGGGCGTTCGCCGATATAGCCGAGAATGCCGGGCGACGGACCGGCAGCGACCCTTGCCTGCATGAACGCCTTCTTGGCATCACCATCCATCGTCTTCCGCTCAGATGTCGGAATGCGGAAATGGGTGCACCAGCAACCATAGCAGGCGCCGCTCGGGCCGAAGAGCGTCTCGAAATCACCCCAGCGATCCGACGTCAGGGGCAGCACTTTCAATTCCTCCAACATCCCCTCCTTCGGCGTTTTTCCGCCTTGAGACTCGCGAGCTTAGAACATAAGGTAGCGATGTTCAATTTTTGTTCTCGTTTCATGACCAGCGCGCCCGACAAAATTTCCGGTTTTTGCCGCGATTGCTTGAGCGAGCAATTGAGCGAGCGTGCGCGCTGTCGTGCCTGCGGCAGTCCGCGCCTCGTCTATCACCGCGAACTCTACGACCTGACGCTGGCGCATATCGATTGTGACGCCTTCTATGCCTCAATCGAGAAGCGTGACAATCCGGAGTTGGCCGACAAGCCAGTCATCATCGGCGGCGGCAAGCGCGGTGTCGTATCCACTGCCTGCTATATCGCCCGCATCCATGGTGTCCGATCGGCCATGCCGATGTTCAAGGCGCTGGAGGCCTGTCCGCAGGCGGTCGTCATTCGCCCGAACATGGAGAAATATGTCCGCGTCGGCCGCGAGGTACGCACGCTGATGCAGGAACTGACGCCGCTGGTGCAGCCGCTTTCGATCGACGAGGCCTTTCTCGAGCTTGAGGGCACGCAGCGCCTGCATCATGATCCGCCGGCGCGGATCCTCGCCAAATTCGTCAAGCGTATCGAGAGCGAGATCGGCATCACCATCTCGGTCGGTCTTTCCTATTGCAAGTTTCTCGCCAAGGTCGCCTCCGACTTGCAGAAGCCGCGCGGCTTTTCCGTGATCGGCCGCGAGGAGGCATTGTCGTTTCTGGAGCCGCGTTCGGTGACGACCATCTGGGGCGTCGGCAAGGCCTTTGCCGCGACGCTGGAGCGCGACGGCATCCGCACCATAGGCCAGTTACAAACCATGGAGGAAGGCGACCTGATGCGCCGCTATGGCGTCATCGGCCAGCGACTTTTCCGCCTGTCGCGCGGCGTCGATGACCGCACGGTACATCCGAACGAAGCAGCCAAAAGCGTCTCGGCAGAGACGACCTTCTTTGAGGATATCTCACGCCATGAAGATCTCGTGCCGATCCTGCGCGATCTCTCGGAAAAAGTATCGCGACGCCTGAAACGCGGCGACATTGCCGGGCACACCGTCGTGTTGAAGCTGAAATCGGCGGATTTCAAAAGCCGGACCCGCAACCGCCGCCTGGAAGACCCGACCCAGCTTGCCGACCGCATTTTTCGTACCGGCCTGCGGCTCCTCGAACATGAGACCGATGGCACGAAATTCCGCCTGATCGGCATCGGCGTCACCGATCTCTGCGATGCCGCCCGCGCCGATCCGCCGGATCTGATCGACGAACAGGCGAGCCGCCGCGCGGCAGCCGAGGCGGCAATGGACAAGCTCAGGGAAAAATTCGGCAACAAGACGGTGGAAACCGGCTACACATTCGGCGGCAAGCGCGGGACGTGAGAGAGGGGCGGCAGCATGTCCGGCTCCTCATCGAAAAGTGCTGCGCGATTGGCAAGCGCCTGTTCGTAGTCCGGCCTGACCGCAATCGCGTCGTCATAGCTCGCCAGCGCCTCGTCAGGACGTCCCAGATGGCGCAAGGCGTTGCCCTTGTTGTTGTGGGCAACCGCATGGTCCGGCTCCAGGGCGATCGCGCGATCATAACGGATGACGGCCGGCTCGAAATTCCGGGTCGCGGCAAGGATATTGCCGTAGGTGCAATGGGCGGCAGCGGAATCGGGGCGAAGCTCCAGCGCCCGCGCGATCTCGGCCTCCGCCTCCCCGGCCTCGCCGCGCAGCAGCAGGAGTATGCTCAGCCGGCGCGCGGCATCGAAATCTCCGGGATTTTCAGCGATCGCGGCGCGGCATTGCCTTTCCGCCTGGACGCGATCGGTAGATCCCTGCTCACCAGCCGGGGCATCATCGGACCAGAGTGTCTGCCAGAGAGTCCGCGACGCTGCGATATCGCGATAGAGCGCCAATGCCTCGCGATGCGCAGGCTCGACGGCAAGGATCTGCCGGCAGCCGATCTCGACATCGCTCTGATCGCCGTCAGCATGAAGGCCTTTCACACGGGCAAGCACAAGCGGCAGACTATGCGGATCCAGCCGCTCGCCGAGGTTCCACCCCGTCCTTGTGTCGATCCTATAGTGCTCCAGGCGCCGACTGACGGAACCAAAAATATACTTATGGGCATAATTGCCGGCACCGAGATCGTAGATGCGAAAGCCGTTCTCGATCGCCCAGCGGATCGTATAGGCATGTAGCATCAAGCCTGGGGACATATCCCGGATTGCCGCGTCGCGTGCGCTCAGGAAACAGATCAAGCTCTTCCTGGGTCGGTCGAGAAGGATGGCAGCAGCCGCGATCGGCGTCTCGTCCTGCCACAGGATCGGCAAAAAGAGATCGCCATCGCGGATGCAATCCGGCAGAACAGACCGCGCATTGTCGAGAATGTAGCTCGCATGGCCCGGATCGCGCTGTCCCCATTGCTTCTCCCAGAGGCCCAGCAGCGTCGCCAAGTCCTTCTCACCGGCTCCACTGTCGCCATGCGTCACCCGCAGCGTCGTCGAGCCATCCAGCTTGCGCAGGCCAAGGCGGACATTGCGCCGCACGCGCGGACGCAGTTTTTCGCTGAGGAAGGATTCGAAATCCGCCGGCAGCGTCACATGGAGATGGATCTCCGGATCGACCCGGTCTGTGGCATTCTGGATCCGCGCGGGGTGCCTGACCCTATCGCCGGTAAAATCCTTGGGCGGGAAATGGTCAAGGAATAGTCCGATCCGCACAGATGATCGATCGATGCCGTCCAGATGCAGGCTGCGCCAATGAAAGCTGCGGATATGCTCGGCAAAGGCCAGGGCCGATGCGTCGGCATAGGCGGGATCGCTGAGAATGCCGGTATAGGGTGCGAAGTAGGAGCCGCCCATGACGACGATATTGTAAAAGCCCTTGCCCCGATCGAGGCCCGTACCGATCTGGATCGGGAGGAAAGCCACATAGGCGCCGTCAGCCTCCTCCCTCGCCGCCAGTACGAACCAGGGCAAGGTGCGCGAGGCAAACCAGCTCATTATCCATGTCGAGGACAAAAAGCAGTGCGCTTCCGGGTCGATCTCGTAGATCCGATCCCAGTTGCCTTTCAGCGCTTGCAGATCTTCCAGCGTTTCGATCACGTCCACTTGCATGTCGAACCCCCACACGGCCCCACAATCCGTAACTTAAGAATTACATAAAATACTTCCTACCGCAATTGCGCTCATTGAGCGGTCTTTTCCTGGTGAATCGCCGAAAAAGCATTTCGAACTGAAGGCTTGTCTTCAAGTCTTCCTTAAACTTCGAAGTCTAGTCTACATCAATACGAGTATTGCGTTTGGTATGTGTGTATGAAGCCGCGTTTTCTTTTCGGACTTGGCCTGTTGTCGGCCACAGCCCTCGTTCACCCTGCCCTTGCGGCGGACGATGTCCGCACCTTGCAGATCGTCGTGTCGAAGGACCGGCAGTCGCTGGCCGTCTATGACGGCGACAAGGTGGTGGCGACATCGAAGGTTTCGACCGGCAAGCGCGGCCACACGACACCGAGCGGCATCTTCTCCATTCTGGAGAAGGAGGTCTATCACGAATCCAATCTCTATTCGAACGCGCCGATGCCCTTCATGCAGCGCCTGACCTGGTCCGGCATCGCGCTGCACGAATCGAGTTCGGTGCCGAACTATCCTGCCTCGCATGGCTGCGTGCGTATGCCGAAGGCCTTTGCCAAGATGCTCTATCAGATGACCGAGCGCGGCGTGCACGTCGTCATAGCCGACCATCCGCTGGTGCCGCAGCCTTTCCAGCATGCCATGCTGTTCCAGCCCGAGGCAGCGCCCGCCTCCGTGCTGTTCTCCGATCTCGAATTACGTCCGACGACAGCCGTCTTCATACCGCAGGCGCAGCCGGTGCAGGTCGCCACCAACGATGCCGCCGCCTTGCCTGTGCCACCAGCTGTGCGGACAGCACCGCCGGTCGACCAGGCACCACTCAGCATCCTGATGACCCGCCGGGGGCTACGCGAAAACGTTCGTGATCTGCAGGGCCTGTTGAACGCCTTGGGTTTTGCGACCGGCACCCCGGACGGACTGCTTGGACCGGCGACCGTGCAGGCGATCGGCGACTTCAAGAAAGCCCACGGCATCACGACATCGGGCAGCCTTGTCAGCCCCGCGCTGATGAAGGCCGTCTATGCCGCTGCCGGCAAGGGCGAGCCGCCGAACGGCGCTATCATGGTTCGCCAGAACTTCAAGCCGCTGTTCGAAGCACCGGCAATCATCGCCGAGCCGCAGGAAGCGCTCGGCACACATTTCTTCACCGCAAATACGGTCGACAGGATAAACGGCAAGACGGACTGGTTCGGCGTGACGCTGGAAGACGATCTTTCCAAGGATACCAAGAAGCGGCTCGGCATCACCAGCGAAGAGCAGGCGCAATCATTCGACGCCGCCGACCGCGCGCTGAACCGCATTACCATCCCCGACGACATCAGGCGCAGGATCGGCGATCTGCTGACGGCAGGATCGTCCCTGACGATTTCCGACACCGGCGTCGGCCCTGAAACCGGCAACGGCACCGATTTCATCACCATCACCAATAAAGGCGCTTTGGGCAAGAAGGGCTAGACCAGCTCCACATCGATCACGCCGGGCGCTGTGCGCAGGGCCGCGGCGATCTCCGGCGTGATACGGTATTTCTCAGCCAGCACCACCTCGACCTCGCGCTTGCCCTCCTCCTTGATGACGATGAAGGAGACGAGGCCATCGCCCTTGGCGTTGAGATGGGCGGCTACTGCCTTCAGCGGGCCGGAATCGCGGACATAGACGCGCAGCGCCTTTTGCATCTGCAGCGACTTCTCTTCCAATGACTGTGCCGTCTGCAGCCGCAGGCTGATGCCTTCCGGCCGCTCGTCGGCCTGGGCCGTGACGACGAAGGATTTGCCCACTTCGAGCACATCGCGATACTGATTGAGCACTTCAGAGAACAGCACGGCTTCGAACTGCCCCGAAGCGTCGGAGAAGACGAAAATGCCCATCTTGTTGCCGGTGCGCGTCTTGCGCTCCTGCTTCGAAATGACCGTACCCGCCAGACGGCCGTTGCTGGCCCCCTGCTTCACCGCCGCCGAGAAGTCGGCAAAGTTTTGCACGCGCATCTTGTCCAGCACGCTCTTGTAGGTGTCGAGCGGATGGGCCGTCAGATAGAAGCCGAGAACCTGGAATTCACGCAGCAGCCGCTCCGAGGCGAGCCAGGGCGTGAACGGCGGGAAGGAAATCTTCTCAGGCCCGGAAGCGGCACTTCCGAACATATCGTGCTGACCGCTGCGCTTGTTTTCCTGCGCGACCTGCGCGTAGCCCATGATCCGGTCGATCCCGCCGATCAGCTGCGCGCGGTCAATCTCGAAGCAATCGAAGGCGCCGGCGGCGATCAGACTTTCCAGTACACGGCGGTTGATCTGCTTCGGATCGATGCGCAGGCAGAAATCCTCGATACCCGCGAAAGGCTGGTCGCCGCGGACCTCGACAATATGGTCGACGGCGGATTCGCCGACACCCTTGAGGGCGGCCAGAGCGTAATAAATGCGGTTCTCGCCCGTCTCGAAACGGCGGAACGAGGTCTGGATCGACGGCGCGATCACTTCGATGCCGAGGCGCTTGGCGTCCTGGCGGAAGTCGTTGACCTTTTCGGTGTTCGCCATATCGAGCGTCATCGACGCTGCAAGGAACTCTACGGGATAATGCGCCTTCATATAGGCCGTCTGATAGGAGACGATGGCATAGGCGGCGGCGTGCGACTTGTTGAAGCCGTAATTGGCGAACTTGGCGAGCAGATCGAAAATGACATCCGACTGGCCCTTCGACACACCATTCTTGACGGCGCCATCAACGAAGCGCTCGCGCTGCTGGTCCATCTCCGCCTTGATCTTCTTACCCATGGCGCGGCGCAGAAGATCCGCTTCACCGAGCGAATAGCCCGACAGAACCTGGGCAACCTGCATCACCTGCTCCTGGTAGACGATGACGCCCTGGGTTTCCTTCAGCAGATAGTCGATGGTCGGATGGATCGATTCGATCTCTTCCTCGCCATGCTTGCGGGCATTGTAGACCGGGATGTTTTCCATCGGGCCCGGGCGATAGAGCGCCACGAGCGCGATGATATCCTCGATGCAGTCCGGGCGCATGCCGATCAGCGCCTTGCGCATGCCCGCACTTTCCACCTGGAACACGCCGACCGTCTCGCCGCGCGAAAGCATGTCGTAAGTCTTCTTGTCGTCGAGCGGGATGCTGGCGAGATCGATGCTGATGCCGCGCTTGGCGACGAAATCGACCGCCGTCTTCAGGACCGTCAGCGTCTTCAGGCCAAGAAAGTCGAATTTTACCAGGCCAGCCTGCTCAACCCATTTCATGTTGAATTGGGTGACCGGCATGTCGGAGCGCGGATCGCGATACATCGGCACCAGCTTCGACAGCGGCCGGTCGCCGATCACGATGCCGGCGGCGTGCGTCGAGGCATGGCGATAGAGACCCTCGATCTTCTGAGCGATGTCGAGCAGGCGGGCGACGACCGGTTCCTTGTCGGCCTCTTCCTGCAGGCGCGGCTCTTCCTTGATCGCCTGGTGCAGCGGTGTCGGATTGGCGGGGTTGTTCGGCACCAGCTTGCAGATCTTGTCGACCTGGCCATAGGGCATTTCCAGCACGCGGCCGACGTCGCGAAGGGCGGCACGCGCCTGCAACGAACCGAAGGTGATGATCTGCGCCACCTGCTCGCGGCCATACTTGGCCTGAACATAGCGGATCACCTCTTCGCGGCGATCCTGGCAGAAGTCGATGTCAAAGTCCGGCATCGACACGCGTTCGGGATTGAGGAAGCGCTCGAACAGTAGCGAGAAACGCAGCGGATCGACATCGGTAATGGTCAGCGCATAGGCGACCAGCGATCCCGCGCCCGAACCACGGCCCGGTCCAACCGGAATATCGTGGCGCTTCGCCCATTTGATGAAGTCCGCAACGATCAGGAAGTAGCCGGGGAACTTCATGCGTTCGATGACGCTGAGCTCGAACTCCAGCCGCTCGCGATAGTCCTTTTCCACATAACCCGGCGCCATGCCGAGCGACGCGAGCCGCTGGTCGAGACCCTCGATCGCCTGGGCGCGCAACTCCGCGGATTCGGCGCGATCGGCCTCTTCCTCATCGTCGGCGGCGCCGGTGAAGCGCGGCAGGATCGGCTTGCGGGTCTTGAGCACGAAAGAGCAGCGCCGCGCGATCTCGACAGTGTTTTCCAGCGCTTCCGGCAGGTTGGCGAACAGCTTCGCCATATCGGCGCGGCTCTTCAGATAATGATCCGGCGTCAGGCGGAAACGGGTATCGTCCGAAACGATGGCGTTATGGGCGACCGCCATCAGCGCGTCATGGGCATCGTAATCGTCGCGGGTCGGGAAGAAGGCTTCGTTGGTGGCGACCAGCGGCAACTCGTGCTCATAGGCGAGCGCGATCATCTTTTGTTCGTGGCGGCGGTCATAGGTGCCATGACGTTGCAGCTCGATATAAAGCCGGTCGCCGAACAGGCGCTTCAGCGCCAGAAGCCGCGACAGTGCCTGAGGCGCGTGCCCCTCCTTCAGCGCCATGTCGACCGGACCGCCGAGCGACCCCGTCAGCGCGATCATCCCTTCCGTGCCGATCTCTTCCAGCCAGGAGGCGGTGATATGAACGGCCTGATTGCCCTCGCCGCCAAGATAGGCGCGGCTGACAAGATCGACCAGCCGCTCATAGCCCCGCTCGGTGGCGGCAAACAATACAATAGACGGCAGCTTGGCCAAAGCCTGCTGCGGACCGCGCTTCTCGCCCTCGACACCATCCTCCATATCGATGGACACCTGACAGCCGATGATCGGTTGCAGGCCCTCGTCCATCGCCTTCTGGGAAAACTCCAGCGCGACGAAAAGATTGTTGGTGTCGGTGACGGCAATGGCCGGCTGATTGTCGCCGGCCGCCTTGGCAAGGATCTTCTTCAGGGGCAACGCGCCCTCGAGCAGCGAATAGGCGGAGTGGACACGAAGATGCACGAATTCCGGCGTGTCACCGACCGGTGCGCTCGTCGCGCCGCTGCTCGTCATACCCGCCATTTTATGCCCTTCCGCATGCCCAAATGAATCGGCTGCATTGTCGGCATAGCGGACGATAAAGTCCAGAAGCTGTCCTCATGATTCACGGGCGCATCGCAACACCCGTGGGGATAAGATTCACATCGCCATCATGATCAGGGAAAAGCTGGCGACGAACATCACGATGGAGGTGAATGCTGCAACGTCTCGAATGATATCGGTCATTTACGCGCTCCTTACTCGTTATGTTTCTTATTTGTTCTATTTTTGTTCGAGAGTCAATAGGACCATCAATAAATTTCATCATCGATGTTTGCCTGCATGCCAATGGACGGAAGAACCAGCCGCAGCTAAGAGAGAATGAACGGGGAGACCACCATGAAACCGCTTGCTGTCGCAGCCCTCATTTCGATTTCTGCCGCCACGGCGGCCGCC
>NZ_AJVM01000015.1:0-43244 GCF_000281735.1 Rhizobium sp. AP16
GGCGGCGGCTGTCGTAGCCGCATTGGCGTGGAACTTCTGGCCTCACACAAGCTCGATGGAAGCAACAGCTCCGTCGTCTCAGACCACAACGACCCAGCCGCCAGCGACGACCCAGCCACCGGCAACGTCAACGCCGCCTGCGACGGCACCTGCTCAGCAGTAGAGAAAGCCCGCCAGCAATGGCGGCTTTTCCATCCGCAGGATCCCGGCCGCACTTTGAGGGAGCGCTTCGTTCCTTCAAGGTATGGCCGGCTTCTTGCGTGCATGTTCAATGAGTTGCGTTGCTATAAAAGTTAATGTGAAATTAAAGTAAAATATTCCTGGAAAACCGTGCTATGAAGGTTCTCACAGGAAACGGTTTCCGCTTTTGTGCGGAAGTGAAATCGTCTTCTTCCCTCTTGGCATGCAACGATACGTAAGAGCCGTCAGCGATGACGGCGGACGCCATCGTGATATTCGTGATGAAAGCCTTGCCCAACCGACCAGCAACTCAAACGGAGGATGCAGATAATGCCAGTCCATATCGCTCCAACCTTGAAAACCCGCAAGGGGTTCAGGTGCAAGATCAGTGAAAAGACCGACACGGTGTTTCGCGAGATCACCACAGGCAAAGTCCCTCAACGGCTTGAGAAGGCGGCACTTCTTAAAGCCCTGCGTATAGAGCGGGAACGGCCGACACGCCCGCAGCGCCCGCTTTGATGACCTCGTTGAGGTGGCCGCTGACGGTCGCTTGAAAGACTTGCTCTGCCAATTGAATGCTCTCATCAGAAGCCCGCTTCCGGCGGGTTTTCTTTTGCGCGAAACTTGGCTGTCCGGCCATCAAACGCGGCCGCATTTTTTGCCTTGCTCAGGTCGTTCTGTTTCACCGGTAAGAGCAACCGGACCGAACTCAAAGCTACAACATGTCGCCGAGGGTCCAATGGTTGTTCCATCGCACGTCGATCTCGTCATCGACATTCTGGTATCTGATGTCGGTGGAGAGGCGCAGTCGTTGTTCTCTATCCTGATTGGTCGTCGAGGCGTGGATCATGAACGGCGAGTGGAGCATGATGTCGCCTGCCTCATAATTTGCGGCGAGCCAGCGCGTGTTGAACCGCTCCGCCATGTCCGGCAAGTCCTTTGAAACCCAGCCGCCTTCCGTCATATTGCGATTGTAAGCGCTCACTTGTTCTTCGGGACTGAGATCCTTGTTGCGTTCGCTAAATTCGCGCTCCATCTTCAGGCCAATCGCGTGCGATCCTTCGAGATAAACCAGGCCGCCCATACCTATGGGAGTGTCGCCGATCGGAATCCATGCCGTTACCACCCGGCTCGTGCCCCCACGCAAGTAGACAAGATCATAATGCGCCGGCGTTGCGGTCGTTGTTCCCGGCCGGGTAAACCGCATGATCTTGCGTTTGTGCAGGTAGGAAATGCCCGACAGGAATTCATCCATAAAGTGAGCGATTCGAGGCTGCGCACAGAAGCCCTCATATGCCGTGGAGCGAACCAGGGACATGAGGCAGCGGTCCGCCGCGCTATATTCCCGCCCTGCTGCCGATGCGATCCCATGCCGAGGATCCGTGCCTTGCTCGATCAGGCCTGTTTTCGCCAGATGAGCAAAGACCCAGCCCCGGAATTCGATGACCTCGGTTCGCGGCAAGAAGCCCTTCAGCCATACGTAGCCGTTCTCCTCATAGAGGCGACGGATCGCCTCGACGCCTATATTCGGATCGGTGGGCGTCAAATAGCCGAACCGCTCCGCGGTCATCGACAGGGTCTTTCCGTTCGCGGTAAGGGAAAGCCTTTCTTCGTCTGGTTGCGTAATCTGTCTCGAAATTGACATTTCACTCGTCCGATGCTTGAGCTTGTTGTATCCAGAACCTAGCAAATGATGGCAATTACTCACATGGAGGAAAGCCATACTGGACTTTTCGCTCGTCATGAACTCAACGGAAGCAATCTATCGGTCCTCTCTTGCCGCCGCCGGTGGGCTGGCCGTCATCGGCAGCGGACGGCAGCATGTCACTCATGCGGTCAAATGCCGGAAGCTGCCGAGTTATGCCGTTGTTCTGGTGGAGCAGGGCCGGGGTTTTATCGAGACCGATGCCTGCGGTCGGCGGAGCGTCGAGGGGCCAGCCCTTTTCTGGCTGTTTCCAAACCGCCAGCATTCCTATGGTCCGGATGCCGACGGCTGGAGCGAGCGATGGGCGCTTTTCGAAGGCTCTTTCACGCGCGACTTCGTGCGGTTGCGGCTCTTCAGCGAACGCGATCCGGTCGTAGCACTTCGGAATCTCGACCCGATGCAGCGCCTCTTCCGCAATCTTCACGCCGATCTGCTGGACGATAAGAGCCTTGGAAGGGCATCCGCCGCGCTGGCTCTGCACCAGATCGTTGTTCTGGCGGCAAGGCAGGCAAGTCGTGCCACGCCTTTGCGCCACGATACGACCGATATCGCGGAGATCGTCGAAGCGCTGCGGAAAAGGACAATGCAGCCTCTGGATCTGGCCGCGTTCGCCGCCGAGCATGGGATGTCGACTGCCACACTACGCCGGAAATTTATCGAAGAAACCGGTCTGCCGCCAAAGGCGTTTCAGCTTCGGATGCGGGTGGATCACGCCAAGGAGCTCCTGGCGACAACGGCTGAAACGATCGAGATCATTGCCGCCGCAGTCGGAATCAAGGACCCCTTCTATTTTTCGAGGCTGTTCCACGAGCGTGAAGGCTGCACACCGAGCGAATTCCGGGCGCGGTATATGAGAGGCTGAGCGGTTGGGATGACTCGCCCAGTTCCTCTTTCATCGCCTATCGATATGGTCTCGAACGATGCCTGCCTTGCTGAAGGCAAAGAGTGGAAAACCTGGGTGAATTTGGTGAGAATTCTGGATGGTGGTGCCCCATGCCGGAGTCGAACCAGCACTTCTTTCGAAACTCGATTTTGAGTCGAGCGCGTCTACCAATTCCGCCAATGGGGCATCATGACGTAGCTCCACTAGATGGAGACAGGCATGAAGTCAAGGCGGGAAGATAAGGCGTGGCTCAATGAGCTCAGAAAGGAAATCTTAAGGGCAAACATGGTGTTTTGCTCCACATATCGTGAATGATCACTGCGCGGCTCTTACCGCATAACACAGCCCCGCATGAGGATTGGATAGCTGGGTCTTGTCAAGCACGATGAAGCCGGCCTCAAGCAGCGGAGCAATGAGGTCCATCTGGGTCAGTTCCTTGGACCACCATTTGTGCCATTCGATCACCATGGCATCAATAGAGCTGAAAAGCCCGTATTGTGCCAGCGTCTTGAAAATCCCGAACTCGGATCCCTCGCAATCCATCTTGATAACGAGGTCCATGCCGGCAGCCTTAGCGCGCTTGACCAGCGGGCTGATGACAGCGGCGGCTTCTCTGATATGGATCGTCTCGGGTTTTCCGGTATCGGCTCCCCTCACAGAGATGCCGATCGTCGCATCGGAGCGGACCATAACCTCCATTTGCTCGTCTTTTTCGCCCAGCCCGAATTGATTGGGCTTGATCTTGGCGGCGGTCTTCGGGTTCAGTGCGAAATTCTTCAGTGCCCTAGCATGGGGCAGGGAGAAAGGCTCGAATGCGTGCACTTCCCGCACCGTCGGATCCTTCGCCATAAACAGTGATGCCAGGCCGGCATTCATACCGATGTCGATGACGATCTTGTCGCGCCTGGTGATGAAATTGTATTCGTTATGAATGAAAATCTCGCTGAGAACCTGGAGATCTTCGGCATTGTAGACATGAAACCGGGTTCCAGAAAAATCGGCGATAATATCCTGCGCCGTGACTTGAAAGCTGAAGCCGTTCTTCTCGAAGTACTTGAACTTATCGATATGGGTTTTGTAGAATGGATTGGTCATCTCCGGCAGGGCGATTTCCAATACCTGGCCGCTTTGAAGGTCAATCTGCTTCAAGGGGCGATGGACATTCGCTGTAAACGCTCCGGCCCCGGTAGAAACGACTCGAAATTCGAAAACGTCCTCCACATCCGTATCGAACTGAAGGGTGATGGACTTATCGGCTTGCAGCAAATCAGCGCCGGTGAGGCGCTTTTGTGCCAGGAGCCGGACGCCGAAACCCCCAACGACATCGATATTGCAACAGACTGCTTCAGCCGGCACGGCCGGGTCGGCCTCGATGGGAAATTCAACGATATAGCGTCCCGGAGGAAGGGTCATATAGGGGCCATAAAGCACCCATCCTGCCTGCCCCTTCTTGACAGACACACGCTCATCCCCTTGCTTGTTCACAACCTGGCCAGTTTTGGAATAGAACAAAGTCAGCTTCCTTATTGACGAAAGTGGATGTCCCACAGATAGAAAAAGATACTGCCGGAACCTCCGAGCGCGTGTAAGATTGCTCTATAAGTCCATGTTTAACAAGAATAATTGTTGAGTTGCTACAATATTGCCGTGTTCTGTCCGGCTGAGGCGCAATATGTCTCCAACCATCTGCAAAGGTACGAGACAACGGAAATGATATCTGTTGAAACTCCTCATTTTTCGAAATGTCATCGGAGGCAGTACAATAAGGGTGCTTGTTCTATGATCGAGCCCGCATGTCGGGTGGGTGAGTTATTGCGAGTGTTCCGCAGGGTTGCGGCTCGGCCCATGGTGATGATTTGTCGCCATGGGCATTTCTTTGTTTGCCTCAGTGCGCCATCGCTGGAGCCCTATCCGTCGAGCCGGGCTTGCTGATGGTCAGTGCCAGGATCGCGGCGAGCACGCAGAAGGCGCCGGCGACGAAGAAGGCGGGGAGGTAGGTGTTGAGCTCTGTGCGGGTCAGGCCAGCGCCGAAGGCGGCGGTAGCGGCGCCCAGTTGGTGAGCGGCAAACACCCAGCCGAAGACGAGGCCGGCCTTTTCGCGGCCGAAGCGGTCGGCGGCGATCTTGACGGTTGGCGGCACCGTGGCGATCCAGTCTAGGCCGTAGAAGACGGCGAAGATCGACAGGCCGTAGAAGGTGAAGTTGCTGAAGGGCAGATAGACCAGCGACAGGCCGCGCAGGCCGTAATACCAGAAGAGCAGCCAGCGATTGTCAAAGCGGTCGGAGAGCCAGCCGGAGCCGATGGTGCCGAAGAAATCGAAGATGCCCATGACGGCCAGCACGCTGGCGGCGGCCACCGGCACGATGCCGAAATCACCGCAGAGCGTGACGAAATGCGTCTGGATCAGGCCATTGGTGGAGAGGCCGCAGATGAAGAAGGTGGCGGCGAGGATCCAGAAGGTCGAGCTTGCCGACGCTTCCTTCAGGATGACGATCGGTGAGGCGAGCGCCGCCTTCAGGCTCTTGGTGGCGGGCGGCGGTGGCGTGACGTGGATCTCACCGACGAGCGGCAGGTTGATGTCCGACGGGCGGTCGCGCATCAAGAGCAACACGATCAGGGCTGCGACGACGATCATGCCGCAGACGAAGATCACGGTGGTGCGCCAGCCATAGCGCGTCGTCAGCTCGGCCATCAGCGGCAGGAAAACGAGCTGGCCGGTGGCGGAGCTTGCCGAGAGCATGCCGATGACGAGGCCGCGATGCTTGGTGAACCAGCGCGTCGAGACCGTGGCGGCGAGCACCATGGCGGTCAGCCCGGTGCCGAAGCCGACGATGATGCCCCAGCAGAGCAGCAACTGCCAGACTTGCGTCATGAACAGCGAGCCGATGAAGCCGACGCTGATGGTGGCGAGCGCAAAGACGATGACCTTGCGGACGCCGAAATAATTCATGAAGGCGGCGGCGAAGGGACCCATCAGGCCGAACAGCACGAGGCGGACGGCGAGTGCGGAGGAAATGGACGACGTGCTCCAGCCGAACTCGTCTTCCAGCGGCTTGATAAGCACGCCGGGCGCGCCCATGGCACCGGCGGTGACGAGCATGGTGAGGAAGGTGGCGCCGACGACGACCCATCCGTAATGGATGTTGCGGCGGGCCAGCGTCGAGGCGAGGACTGTGGAGACCATGGGATGCGTTCCAGTGGGGTTTCGTGTTTCGGCGTTCAAGATTGGGAAAGGTCGGCGGCTGCCAGCCTGAAAAGAGTCGGTGATGTCATATTCGCTCGTATCGCAATGCCCTTCTCTCGGCTTGAACGATTGTGCAAAGGCATTTAGATGATCATGATCATATTTGTTGCATATTCATGATGGCCATCATATAAATTGTCAATCAAGAATTATTGAAGCTCTGATGGAGTTTTTTGATGAGAGTGAGCCGCGAAAAATTTGCCGAGAACCGTGAGAAGATCCTTGCCGTCGCGGGCGATCTTTTTCGCGAAAAGGGTTTTGACGGTATTGGCGTCGCCGACATCATGAAGGCGGCCGGGCTGACGCATGGCGGCTTCTACGGTCATTTCGAATCCAAGGATGAGCTCGCCTGCGAGGCTAGCAAGGCGCTGGTGTCGCGCTCGCTGGAGCGCTGGAAGCATGTGGTCGACGGTGCGCCGGACGAGCCGCTGGAAGCGCTGCTCGCGCATTATCTTTCGCATCGCAATGTCGTGGAGCATGCGACCGGCTGCGTCTTCGCGGCGCTGACACAGGAGGTCAGCCGTCACGGCCCAAAAATGCAGTCGACCTTTACCGGCGGCCTGATGGGCATGGCGGCGATCCTCGAGGAGATCACACCCGGCGAAACGCAGGAGGAGCGCCGCCGCAAGGCGCTTGTCAGCCTTTCCGCCATGGTCGGCGCCGTCATCCTGGCGCGCGCTATGGACAATCCCGAGCTATCGCAGGAATTCCTGGCCGCCACCCGGCAGGAGCTGACGCCCGCGCCGGAGAGCGGCAAGGAATGACAACGGTTTAGTCGCGGAAGGCGAGGAGCCCGTTGGCTTCGACGATTTCCGTAAACTTGCCGTCGGGAGCGACCTCCAGCAATTCCACCCGGAGTGCGGCCTCGAAATCCGCCAGCTTGTCGCCAAGCGCTTGCGGCGAGGTGGAGGACATCGAGAAGACGCGCCCGACGATGTCTTCGATATCGCGTACATATTCCCTGACGATGCCGATGCGCTCGAGGTTGCGGAAGGGCGAGGCGAGCAGCATGGCTTCATGCGGTGCCCAGGTCTTGCCCTTGCGCAACAGGCGCTCCTCGTGCCGCTCCGGCGAAAAAGTTTCCGCCAGCTTTTCGACGATACCGCGCCAATCCGGGCTCCCCAGTATCGTCTTGTCATGGAACAGCACGACCGCGCCATCGGGCTCGATCAGTTGGTCGAGGGCCGCAAGCGTGGCCGGGCGATCCATCCAGTGGAAGGAGCGGCCCATGATGCAGAGGTGCAGCTTGCCGATATCCGGCCCGAGATCATAGGAAGACCCTTGGCGGACGGTGATCCCGACGCCGGCTTCCTTCGCGCCGGCTTCGGCGGCGGCAAGCATTTCCGGCTCCGGGTCCATGGCGGTGACAGTGGCACCCTCAAGCCGCGCAAAGGCAATGCCGAGCTGGCCGGGACCGCAGCCGAGATCAAGCACATGGTCGCCGGCCTTCAGGCCGCTGCGCTCGGCAACGCGGGCGATCAAGGTGTCCGGATAGGGAATGCGATAGCGCAGGTAATAGGCCGCGGTGGATTGGAAACGCCGCGCTTCGAAGGGCATGGTGGTCATGGGTGGATCCTCGGGGGTAGGGAGCCTTACCCTGTTATGACTCAACTGTGACCGAGGCGTGAAATAACGTTTGCGCGATTTGCCGCGGGCTCAATTGGATTCGGAGATTGGAATTGCCCCTCACCCCAACCCTCTCCTCGCATTAGTGGGGTGAGGGGCCAGGCACGTCGTTGCCGCAACGGCAGACGCGCCTGGCCAGCTCCAAAATCCTTACTTGAACCCGGCAACGCCGTGCGGGACGTAAGGCGATTCCAGTGCCTCAATTTCTTCCGGCGTCAATTTGACGGCCAGCGAGGCGACGGCGTCAGTGATGTGGCCGGGCTTAGAGGCGCCAATGATCGGGGCAGTAACCGCGTTTTTTTGCAGGATCCAGGCGGTGGCGACCTGGGCGCGGGCAACGCCGCGGGCTTTGGCGATCACGCCGACGGCCTCGACCACCTTGCGGTCGGATTCGAGCGCCTGGGTGTAGAGTGTTTTGCCGAATTCGTCGCTTTCCGTGCGCGCCGTTGCCTCGTCCCAGTCGCGGGTGAGGCGGCCGCGGGCCAGCGGGCTCCAGGGGATGACGGCGATCTTCTGGTCCTCGCAGAAGGGCAGCATTTCGCGCTCTTCCTCGCGATAGAGCAGGTTCAGGTGGTCCTGCATGCTGGCGAATTCGGTCCAGCCATTGAGGCGCGAGGTGTAGATCGCCTTGGCGAACTGCCAGGCATACATCGAGGAGGCGCCGATATAGCGGGCCTTGCCGGCCTTGACGACGTCGTGCAGCGCTTCCAGCGTTTCCTCGATCGGCGTCGTGTAGTCCCAGCGGTGGATCTGGTAGAGGTCCACATAGTCGGTGCCGAGGCGGCGCAGGCTGTTGTCGATCTCATCGAAGATCGCCTTGCGCGACAGGCCGGCGCCGTTCGGGCCGGGACGCATGCGATTGAACACCTTCGTGGCGAGTACGATGTCTTCGCGGCGGGAAAAGTCCTTGATGGCGCGGCCGACGATCTCTTCCGACGAGCCGTTGGAATAGGTGTTCGCGGTGTCGAGGAAATTGATGCCGGCCTCGATCGCCTGCCGGAGCAGCGGGCGGCTCTCCTCTTCCTTCAGCGACCAGGCATGCGTGCCCTTGTTGGGGTCGCCATAGGTCATGCAGCCCAGGCAGATGCGGGACACTTCAAGACCGGTTTTGCCAAACTTCACGTATTCCATCGATCGTCTCCATCCTGTTCTGGATATCCGATAGGCAGGCGCTCCGCCGTCGCAATGGGGCAGAGTGGATGTACCATCATAATCAGACTAGCGGAGCAAAGCTCCACCGATTAGCTCAATAATTCGCGATAGGCTTTGAAGCAGCACTAAACAAAGATGGCGCAGTTTGTGGGGATTGCCATACTGGGGCATTCAAACGCAGGCACTGGTTGTGTAACGATGGCGGTTCGAGCAGCCGGAGAGCTTCCATGCGTTTCATTCGATTCTTCCGGGACCGCCGCCCGCTTGCGGCCGGGATCATCGGCCTGGTCCTTGGGCCAGCCATGGTCATGGCCTATCTCGGCAAGGGGCGTCTGGCCGTCGCCTATCTCCTGCTCTCCAATCTGGCGGTGTTTTTCGCAGTCTTCGCGCTGCCGCAATTGACCCTGATGGCGGCTGCTGCGGTAGCGGCGGGGTGCTTCCATCTGCTTGGCTGCATTCACGGCTATTTGCTGGCGCCAAGAGGAATGGTCGATTGGCACTATCGCTGGTTCTCCCGCTGGTACAATATCTTCCTGTTTTTCTGGCTGCTGCCGATCGTCGTTGCGCTCCTCATCCGCTCCTTCGTCGCCCAGCCTTTTACGATCCCCTCCGGTTCGATGATGCCGACGCTGACGCCGGGTGATTATGCCTTCGTGACAAAATTCAACTACGGTTATGGCCGTTATTCCTTTCCGTACCGGGCCGACTGGATTCCGCTGAAAATGTTCGGCGCGAAGCCCGAGCGGGGTGACGTCGTCCTTTTTGCCTATCCTCCGGCGCCGGAGGTCGACTACGTGAAGCGCGTCATCGGATTGCCCGGGGATCACGTCCAGATGAAGGGTGGAATCCTTTTCATCAACGGGCAGGCCGTGCCGCGCGATGCCGAGGGCACGATCACATCGACTTACAGCATGGAGCCGGGCGAGCTTCCCGTCTTCGGCGAGGTTCTGGACAATGGGATCCGCTATCGGACGCTCGATCTCTCGTCGAATTCCCGAGCAGACAATACCGGCGAATACATCGTGCCTGAGGGGCATTATTTCGTCATGGGCGACAATCGCGACAATTCCAACGATAGCCGCTTCGATGTCGGCTTCGTGCCGGAGGCGAATATTTATGGCAAGTTCTGGCTATTGTTTCACCGCGATGGGACGAAAACCGGCTGGTCGCTTGTGCGCTAGGTTTGGTGGCCGCGTTCGGTGGAGGTTGGGCTATCCCAATTGTTTTCTTGAATAGCCCGCTTGGGAAGTGTTAGCTGCGCTGCAACATTTTTCCGGAATTCCGCATGAAACTGCCCCCACGCGACACCTATGAGGCCTTATACCGTGATTTTCGCTGGGAGATTCCGGCGAAATTCAATATCGGGCGTGCGGTTTGCGACGAGTGGGCCGAGCGAGAGCCGGATCGGATCTGCCTCGAACATTTCAGCCCGGATGGCCGCCATCTCAGCCTGAGCTATGGCGTGCTGCGGGATCGGTCCGCCGCCTTCGCCAATGCTTTGACGGCGCTCGGTGTTGAGCGGGGCGATCGGGTGGCGCTGCTCCTGCCGCAAAGTTTCGAAACAGTTGTCGCGCATGTCGCGATCTACAAGATGGGCGCCATCGCCCTGCCGCTGGCGCTGCTCTTCGGTGCGGAAGCGCTGGAATATCGGCTGAAGGTTTCGGGTGCCTCGGTCATCGTCACCAATCGGTTCGGTCTCGAACGGCTGCGGCCGATCCGCGACCGCCTGCCGGAACTGACCCAGGTGATCAGCATCGACGGCGGCGAGGATGGGGTGGCCGGTTTTGCCGATCTTGTCGCGGGGCATCCGCCGCTCTTCAAGGTCGCCGACACCGGCCCGGACGATCCGGCGCTGATGATCTTCACCTCCGGTACGACGGGGCCGCCGAAGGGTGCGCTGCATGGCCACCGTGTCCTGCCGGGGCATATTCCGGGCATGCAATTCGCGCATGAGGGCTTTCCGCGGCCAAGCGACAAGCTCTGGACGCCGTCGGATTGGGCCTGGGCGGGCGGTTTGCTCAACGCGCTGCTGCCGAGCCTAATGCTCGGCGTGCCGGTCGTTTCGTCGCCGGCGCAGAAATTCGACGCACATACGGCCTTCCGCATCATGGCCGAGATGGGCGTGCGCAACGCCTTCATTCCGCCGACGGCGCTGCGGCTGCTGAAGTCGATCGACAATCCCCGCGCACTCTATGATCTCAAGCTGCGTACTATCGGTTCTGCCGGCGAGGCGCTCGGGCGAGAGACCTATGAATGGGCGCGATCCTCCCTCGGCGTGACCGTCAACGAATTCTTCGGCCAGACCGAGTGCAATTTCGTTCTGTCCTCCGGCGCCGCTTTCGGCGTCAGCCGTGGCGGGGCGACGGGCAAGCCGGTGCCCGGCCATCGCGTGGCGATCGTCGATGCCGAGGGCAGGGAGGTGTCGGTGGGCGAGAGCGGGCAGATCGCCATAAAGCGGCCCGATCCGGTGATGTTCCTCGGCTATTGGCAGGACGAAAAGGCGACGGCGGCGAAATTCGCCGGCGACTGGATGCTGACCGGCGATCTCGGCCGGCAGGATGCGGAGGGCTATATCTCCTTCATCGGCCGCGACGACGATGTCATCACTTCGTCGGGCTATCGCATTGGCCCCAGCGAGATCGAGGATTGCCTCGGCGGTCATCCGGCCGTGCAACTGGCGGCGGCAGTCGGCAAGCCGGATGCCGTGCGTACCGAGATCGTCAAGGCCTATGTGGTGCTGGTGCCGGGCCATGCACCGAGCGAAGCGCTGGCCGTTGAAATTCGCGACTGGGTGAAGACCCGGCTCTCCATGCATGAATATCCGCGCGAGATCGAATTTGTCGACGAACTGCCGCTGACGACCTCCGGCAAGGTGATCCGCCGATTGCTGCGCGACCGCGCCGCCGCCGTTGATACGAGGCATTGAGGCATTCCATGTGCCTTCATGATGGCGTGGTGCTCCGGGTGTAGAGCCGCCCCGCCATTGTGCAATCTCTTTCGGACGGATTGTCCATGATCATGGACAGACCTTCCATAAACTAGCTATTTCGTTTCCAATCTCAATCGCTAGTTATGCCTTGTTCCCGAAAGGGACAGCCTATTCGAACGTCAAGATTCCGACCGGGAGAGATGAAGCATGGCAATCGATCCGCAAAAAGTCCTGCGCCTGAATTTGCCCCAATGGCAGGGCGGCGACAGGCCCGATTATGGCATTGGCGCGCGTGTTCTCGCTGCGATTGCTCCGGAAGCGCTTGGGCCGGAAGAAACGGTTGCGGTTCCCGGAACCCGTGACGGTATACGGCCGGTCGAGCATGGCATCGTCTCTCGCCAACTGCTTCTGGATCTGCTTGCCGCGGCGAGGTCGGCAATCGACCGGCATGGGCCTGATGCCATTGTCACCCTTGGCGGCGACTGCCTCGTGGATCTCGCGCCGATCGCCTATCTCAGCGAGCGATACGGGGATGATCTGGCGGTCCTGTGGGTGGATGCTCATCCCGATGTCATGGGAGCGCGGCAGTTCCAAAACGCCCATGCGCATGTTCTTGCTATGCTGATGGGAATAGGCGACCCCGACTTTGTGGCTGCCGTTCCGAAGCCGGTGCAAGCGAGGCAAATTCTCTATGTCGGTCTGACCGAAACCACGCCATTCGAAACGGATTTCATCTCGGAGCATGGGCTGGCGCGCCTTGGCCCGGAAGATATGTCCGGCTCGACAGAGCGCGTGATGGAATGGCTGCGCGCCTTGGGCGCGAAGAAGGTGGCGGTGCATTTCGATCTGGATGTGCTTGACCCCACGCTTTACGACTTCCTTCTCTTCCGGGACCCCAACGCAGCACCAAATGCCTTCGACGGTGTTGCGAGGGGGCGGATGCGCTTCGAGGAGGTAGCGAATATTCTCAGAGCGGTGGATGCCGAGGCGGATATCGTCGGATTGGCGATCACTGAATATATGCCATGGAGTGTGATTGAACTTTCGAAGTCGCTGCGGACGCTCCCGCTTCTCGGCAAGCGGTGAAAGGGGTGCGCGGCCGGGGTTGTGAGGCTCCGCCTGTTCCTGGGTCCTAGCGCTTCGTCAGGGACAATATCTTCTGGCGCAGCAGCTTCGCCATGTTGCGGGTGCTGCGATACATGTGCAGCTGCGCCGCCACTTGCCGCACATCGCGGTCGCCGTTCTGGGTCAGGCCGATGATCAGCGTGCCCATGTCCTCGCGCTCCTGCCAGAAGCGGCTCATGACGGGATGGTCTGGTGCCGCGCAGGAATCGGAGCGGACGATGTTGGCGTCGTCGAGATGCCATTCCGTCAATTCGCCCAGCAACAGCTTGCCCGGCGAATAGCGAGCATAGTCCTCGTTATAGGCGGTCTTCCAGGTATAGGCTTCGCCGCCCATCATCAGCACGATCATCGAGGCGATTGCCCGGCCGTTGAGGTCGATGGTGTGAATACGCACGGCGTCGACGGCGGCAAGATTGGAAACGGCTTCGCGGGCAAAGGCCGCGTGGTGACGGTCGGTCACCAGCGCGCTGCGCTTCTTGCCCTTCCAGCCGCTCGCCTCCAGCGCCAGGAATTCCTCCATGCGCTGATGGATATCGCGCGGCTGGCGGGCGACGGAGTAGACCACTTCGCCATGGCTTTCCAGCAGGCGCCATTGCCGGCGCATCTCGCGCAGATGCGCGTTCGAGATCGTCCGCTTGAGATAGGCGAGCGCATCGTCGCTGCTGTGGAGCATCGGTCGCCGATAGGGGTTGGCGACGGTGAGCGGCAGGTTGCGGCCGATGGCGACGGCCTTTGCCATCTGCGCGAAACGGCCGTTCAGGCGGATATCGGGCAGCACCAGCATCGTCGGTAGTTGCAGCTCGCGCTGGATCAGCGCCTCAAAGAGATTATCGAGCGTTTCGCCAGCCTCCTCGGCATCCACCAGCGGCGTGCCGAGCGGGCCGAAGGAATTCGCCCAGACGCGGATGATCGACGGGCCGATGGCGAAACCCGGCTTGTCGACGGTAAAGGGCATCAGCAGGCGCATCCGGCTGCGGGCGCCGCTCTGGTCGCGCATCAGCGCGAGGCGGATGTGCCGGTCCTCGAGGCGGGGCATGGCCGGCGCCAGGAAACGGCCGGAGAAGAAGACGTTCGGCTCCATCGCGCGGTTGGAAAGGAAATCCAGCTCGTCCTGCAGCTCATAGCCGAGCTTGCCGGGATAGAGGCAGAGTTCGCGGCCGGTCCGGCCGACCTCGACGCGGGCCTCCGCCTTGGGCGGCTCGAAATGCAGCGCCGCGAGCGTATGCGTGAGCGCATTCACTTGGCTGTCGGTGCTTTGGGTGAAGGGAGCGCGCGCCATGGTCAGAGTGCCCCGCTGGTTGCTGGTGTCATCGGTCTGCGGATGAGGGCGAAAAGCACGATGCCGAGCGCCCGGCGCACGGCAATGTGCAGCAGCACGGCCTCGACCGCCATGGCGCTCGCCGTGGCGATGGCCGCACCTTCGATCCCGAAATGCGGAATGAGCAGGAGGTTGAGGCCGATACTGGCGACGAGCGCGACAGCATAGAGATAGACGCAAAGCATCTGCCGGTCCGCCATCATCAACAGTATCTCGGCCGGTCCGACCAATGCCCTCACGAGAACGCCGGCAAGCAGAATGGCGATGACCACCTGTCCCTCGGTAAAGGCTGCGCCGAACAGCGAGAGCAGGAATTGCCCGGCGGCCAGCACGACAAGGCCGACGGCCAGCGCAGGAAAGAAGGTCCAGCGCGTGGCCTCGGTCGCGTAGGTTGCGAGCTTGGTCCGGTCGTTCTCGGCGATGATGGCGGCAAAGCGCGGGCCGATGGCGGCCTTGACGGCGAAATAAACGAAATGCACCAGCGCCATGATCTTGGCGGCGGCGAAATAGACGGCGACCTCGCCGGGGTCGAGGAAGATACCGACCACGACGACATCGGAATTGGTCAGCAGGTAGCCGACGCCTTCGACCAGGAAGACCGGGAAGGCGACGGCGAGCCAGGCGTTGAACTCGATGGTTTTCGGGCCGTTCGGATAGTGACGGCGCAGGCGGAAGGTGACCGCGAGATACTGGCAGAGGACGGTCACGAATGCGGCTGCAAGCGCTGCCATCATGGCGGTGACCGCATCATGCGCGGCGCCGGCGAGGATTGCGGCTAGCATAAAGAGCAGGATCAGCGTCGGGCGGATGAGGAAGGTCGGGCTCAGGGCCATGACCGGCCAATGATTGGCGCGCGCCGTGCCGTCCAGCACGTCGCCGAGCGCGATCATCGGCACGGCGATGAGGCCGAGGAAGATCGGCATCACATAGTAGCTTTCCATCATGCCGTTGAAGGCATGGAGCGCCGCCATGCCGACCAGCGCCAGTCCGCCGGCAACGGAGAGCACGAAGAGGCGCGCGGTGCGGTTCAGGCCGCGAATGGCGTCGTGATTGCCGCTGGCGTCATATTGCGGCAGGAAACGGATGATGGCGGTCGGGAAGCCGAGGCAGGCGAGATTGCCGAAAAGGATCATCAACACCCAGACGAAGACGAAGATGCCGTACTCAAATCGGCCCATCATGCGGGCAAGTGCGATCTGCGAGACGAAGGCGAGGGCGGCACCGGCGATGCGGATGGCGAAGGCGATAAGCGCCATGCGTTGGGAGACGGATTTTTCGTCCGTGCCGGTAAGAAGAGGGGTGAGTTTGCGCAAATATGGCGACAGCACGATCCGCAGCCCGGACGGCAGCATTCTCTCAGCTGTTTGAAAGACCGTCATGATCGTTACGCAATACTTTAAATATGAGCCCAACCTCGCGATAGCTTTGGCAGAGGAGGGTTAAGAATCGGTTCTTATCGCGGGTTAAAATGACATGGTGAGCGGTGTGGTTGTTTACCAAACGCCATTTGGAGGGAGCAGCGATCGGCAGCCACCTCTATTGGTACCCGCGCAAGAATCGGGTGGTCCGTGGTGGGCGCAGCGCACAGAGTCCATGGATCACCAGTGGAGGATCCACATGCTCACGCTTTACGATTATCTGCCGTCACAGAACGGCTGGAAGGCCAGGGTCCTGTTTGGGCTGCTGAACATTCCATACCAGAGCCGCTTGGTGTCGATTTTCGAGGGTGAGGGTCGGACGGATGCCTTTCTCGATCTTAACCCGGCAGGCGGCATTCCCGTTCTTGAACTGGAGGATGGGCGGCCGATCGCTGAATCAAACGCGATCCTTGCCTATCTCGCCGAAGGCACGCCATTTTTCCCGGCGGAGCGCTATCAACGCGCCAAGGTCATGCAGTGGCTGTTCTTCGAGCAATATCATGTCGAGCCGGTCATCGGTACGCTGCGCTTCTGGACGTTGACGGGACGGCTCGAGCTAAATCAGGCCATGGTCGCCGCCAAACGCGCAGCCGGAGCCCGTGCTCTCGCCGCGCTGGAGCGTGGCCTTGCAGATACGCCGTTTCTTGTCGGCAATGAGTTTACGATCGCGGATATTGCGGTCTACGCCTATGGCCACCGAGCAGAGGATTGCGGCTTCACTCTCACCGATTATCCGGCGCTTACCGGCTGGTTTGATCGCGTGCGGGGGATCATCGGTTCCGGCTATCCAATCTATCCATATAGCGACGATCCGCATTCCGCTGTCTGAGTACGCTGGGTTTGCTTGCGAACCGGCACCACGTCGAAGCCGCTAGATTGGGTCATTCTCCGATCGTTGCATAGGCAAAATGCCGCCCGGAGGCGGCATTTTATCGATCGATAGATGGCAATGTCGCTGCAGTTGGTGCTGCGGACATCGCGTCATTGTGCGGTTTTCTGGGGCGCAACCTTGTCCGATACGAGCTGGCCGCCCTTGGCCCAGTGTTCGCGAGAAATCTCGCTGATCAGCACATCCACACTGTCCGTCGGGCAGGCAAGCGTTTCAGCGGTAATCTGAGTGACTTTGCGGACGAAATCACGCTTTTGCTCGAGCGTTCGGCCGGGATGCATTTCGAGGTGAATTGTTGGCATTGGAGAGCTCCTGTTTCACTGCCTTCTCGCATTGAGATGGCTGAGGCAAGGGAACTATGACCGCTGGCTTGCCTGCGATAAACGTGCTCTATGTTTATTCATTTAGAACCTCTGGGTTTATAATATGGATAAATTATCCGGCATGGCCATGTTCGTGCGGGTGGTCGAGCACGGCAGCTTTAGCGCCGCGGCCGACGCTGCCGGAGTGTCGCCGACCATGGCGGGCAAGCAAATTCGGGCAATAGAGGCAAGCTTGGGAGCTCGCCTGCTGCACCGGACCACCCGGCGGCAGCAGCTAAGCGAAATCGGTCGGCTGTATTACGAGCGCTGCAAGCAAGTGTTGGCCGACGTGCAGCTGGCTGATGCAAGCGCGAGCGAATTGCAAGCCGAGCCTCGCGGTCTCCTGCGTATCGCCTCCCCCGTCACGTTCGGAAGTCATCGCCTGATGCCGGCACTGTCCGACTATCTCGCCATATACCCAGCCGTGAGCGTCGACGTCATGCTGGACAACGGGGTGCCGGACCTGTCGCGGGAAGGGTGTGAACTTGCAATCAGGATAGGCAGTGTCACAGAGGTTGATCTGGTGGCACGTCCTCTCCAGCCATATCGAAGAATAATGGCCGCCTCCGCGTCCTATCTGGAGCGGCGGGGTACGCCGGTACATCCCAAGGATCTCTCCGCGCATGACTGTCTCGGCCTCTCCTATTGGCGCCGCCGGGACCAGTGGTACTTGTTCGGCCCGGATGGCGAGTGGCGGTCGGACGTGAGCGGGCGATTGTCCGCCGACAATGGTGATGCGCTGCGCGTGGCAGCCTTGAATGGCGCGGGTATTGTTCTTCAGCCGGAAGTCATGCTTGCTGATGATCTCGCCCGGGGCCGCCTTGTGCAGGTTCTGCCCGAATGGACGCCCGTCGCCTCGCCGATGTACCTGCTATATACCGTGGATCGTCGGCCTACCGCGAAACTGCGCAGCATGATCGATTTCCTGCTGAAACGCTTTGGCGCATCTGATGAATAGCGATCCCGCTGCATGTCGCTCGGGAGTTTCGGGCGAACAACGCCAGTCTGCATTGCGCACAAAAAATGCCGCCCTGAAGGCGGCATTTTGATTGTTGCTGAGAGATTGCGAAGCCTCAAACCACTTCGTTGTTCTCGAATGCTCCGTGGCAATGCTTGTACTTCTTGCCGGAGCCGCAGGGGCAGGCCTCGTTGCGGCCGATGCGGCCCCAGGTCGTCGGGTTTTGCGGGTCGCGGTTTTCCGGAGAGACCACGGTCTCGTTGATCATGCCGAGCGGCGCGAATTCGTCTTGGCCGGTGGTGGCGTCGATATGGCTTCCGTGCATCGCGGGGGGCTGCGGCTCGGCCGGCTGCTGCACCAGCTCGACACGCGAAAGCTGCGCGGTGACGGCCTGGCGCAGGTTGTTCAACAGGGCCTGGAAAAGCTCGAAGGCTTCGGCCTTGTATTCCTGCAACGGGTCGCGCTGAGCGTAGCCACGGAAGCCGATGACGGAGCGCAGGTGATCGAGGTTGACGATGTGCTCGCGCCAGAGATTGTCCAGCGTCTGCAACACGATGGAGCGCTCGACATAGGTCATGATCTCGGGGCCGAAGCGCTCGGCCTTTTCGGCGGCGGCCTTTTCTGCAACTTCCGTCAGGCGAGCGCGGATGTCGTCCTCGGCAATGCCTTCTTCCTTGACCCAATCGTGAATCGGCAGGTCCAGGTCGAAGAAATTGGCAACGGCGGTCTTCAGGCCGTCGGCATCCCACTGCTCGGCATAGGCGCGTTCGGGAATGTGCTTGGAAACCAGATCCTCGATGACGTCGTGACGCATGTCGCCGACGGTCTCGGTGAGATCGGTCGCATCCATCAGCTCGACGCGCTGCTCGAAGATGACCTTGCGCTGATCGTTCAGCACGTCGTCATACTTCAGAACGTTCTTGCGGATGTCGAAGTTGCGAGCTTCGACCTTTTTCTGGGCGCGTTCCAGGGCTTTGTTGATCCAGGGATGGACGATGGCTTCGCCTTCCTTGAGGCCCAGCTTCTGCAGCATTCCGTCCATGCGGTCGGAGCCGAAGATACGCATCAGATCGTCCTGGAGCGACAGGTAGAATTTCGAGCGGCCGGGGTCGCCCTGACGGCCGGAACGACCGCGCAGCTGGTTGTCGATGCGGCGGCTTTCATGGCGTTCGCTGGCGATGACGTAGAGACCGCCGGCAGCGATCGACCGCTGCTTGAGCACTTGGATTTCCTCGGCGATCCTGGCGATCGCTGCGTCGCGCTCAGGGCCAGGCTCCACCTCATGCAGGTCGCGTTCGACGCGCATTTCGAGGTTGCCGCCGAGCTGGATGTCGGTGCCGCGGCCGGCCATGTTGGTGGCGATCGTCACGGCGCCGGGAACACCGGCCTGGGCGACGATATAGGCTTCCTGCTCATGGTAGCGGGCGTTCAGGACCTGGAAGTTGGTGAAGCCCTGCTTGCGCATCAGCTCAGCGAGAAGTTCCGACTTTTCGATCGAGGTGGTACCGACGAGCACCGGCTGGTCGCGCTTATGCGCCTCCAGGATCTCGGCGATGATCGCCTTGAACTTCTCTTCATGCGTACGATAGACCTCGTCGTCCTCGTCGATACGCTGGATCGGCAGGTTGGTCGGCACCTCGATGACGTCGAGGCCGTAGATGTTGCCGAATTCTTCGGCTTCCGTCGATGCCGTGCCGGTCATGCCGGCAAGCTTGTCGTACATGCGGAAGTAGTTCTGGAAGGTGATCTGCGCCAGCGTCTGGTTTTCCGGCTGGATCTGTACCCGTTCCTTGGCTTCCAGCGCCTGGTGCTGGCCGTCCGAATAGCGGCGGCCCGGCATCATGCGGCCGGTGAATTCGTCGATGATGACGACCTCGTCGTTGCGGACGATATAGTCCTTGTCGCGCTGGAACAGCTTGTGGGCCTTGAGCGCATTATTGATGTGGTGGACGATCGCGACGTTTTCGACGTCGTAGAGCGATTCACCCTTCAAGAGGCCTGCCTCGCGCAGCATGGTTTCCAGCTTCTCGGTGCCGTCTTCGGAGAAGTTGGCCGAGCGCTGTTTTTCGTCGATCTCGTAGTCTTCCTTCGACAGGCGCGGAATGAAGGCGTCGATGGTGATGTAGAGATCGGAGCGGTCGTCGAGCGGGCCGGAGATGATCAGCGGCGTGCGCGCTTCGTCGACCAGGATCGAGTCCACTTCGTCGACGATCGCGAAATTGTGACCGCGCTGCACCATCTGGCCGCGGTCGTACTTCATGTTGTCGCGCAGGTAGTCGAAGCCGAGTTCGTTGTTGGTGGCGTAGGTGATGTCGCAGGCATAGGCGTCGCGGCGCTCGTCATCAGACAGACCGTGGACGATGACGCCGGTACGCATGCCAAGGAAGCCATAGAGGCGGCCCATGGTGGCGCTGTCGCGCTGCGCCAGGTAATCGTTGACCGTGACGACATGCACACCCTTGCCGGCAAGCGCGTTCAGATAGACCGGCAGGGTTCCGACCAGCGTCTTGCCTTCACCGGTCTTCATCTCGGCGATGGCGTTGGAATGCAGGATCATGCCGCCGATGAGCTGTACGTCAAAAGGTCGCATGCCGAGGACGCGCCGCGAGGCTTCGCGCGCCACGGCGAAGGCCGGAACGAGGATGTCGTCGAGCGTCTTGCCGTCCGCGAGCTGCTGGCGGAACTCAACCGTCTTGGCGGCCAGGGCTTCGTCAGACAAGGCACGCATCTGCTCTTCGAGCGCGTTGATCGCAACGACATTCGGTTGGAACGACTTGACCCGGCGGTCGTTGGACGAGCCAAACAACTTGCGGGCAATTCCACCTAGGCTGACCATGTGACTGGTCCTTTCTGAGATTTCATCCTGTCGTTTTCTGCTTCATCCATCTCCGAAAAAAACGGGAGTTCAGCACAAAACGCCCGGAAACTGTTCTGGACGCGAGGTTGCGTGACAGATAAGAGGGGGGTCGATTGATGTCAACGGGAATTGGCCGATACAGAAAGGCCACATTCTCCTGCTGAAGGCTTTTTTCCTGCCGGATTCACAGCTTCGAGCCGGTCGAGACCACCGAAAGGTTATTTTATGTTGAACTACAATAAACTTGCCGCGGTTGCTTTCGCAACATTTGTTACCTTGCATGCGCCGGTTTTTGCCGATGATGCGAAGGATCCGGTTGTCGCCAAGGTCGGCGATGTCGAAATCCATCAGTCCGAACTCGATCTCGCGATCGCCAACCTCGACCCGCAGCTCGGCCAGCTTCCTGACGACCAGAAAAAGGTCGCCGCCCTTTCGGCTTCGATCGACGTGAAGCTGCTCGCCAAGGACGCCGCTGCCGAAAAGCTCGACCAGACGCCGGACTTCCAGTCGCATATGGCCTATCTGCGCGACCGCGAACTGCACAATGCCTATTTCAAGGCCCATGTCGCCGACGGCATCACCGACGATGAAGTCAAGGCTCGCTACGACAAGGAAGTCGCTGCCCTGCCGAAGCAGGAAGAAGTCCATGCCCGCCATATCCTGGTGAAGACCGAGGACGAAGCCAAGGCAATCATCAAGGAACTCGACGCCGGCAAGGATTTCGCCACGCTCGCCAAGGAAAAGTCCACCGACCCGAACAAGGCCGACGGTGGCGATCTGGGCTATTTCGCCCATGGCCGCATGGTCAAGGAATTCGAAGACGCAGCCTTCGCGCTGCCAGTCGGCACTTACACAAAGACCCCGGTCAAGAGCGATTTCGGCTGGCACGTCATCAAGGTCGAAGACAAGCGCGTTGCTCCGCCACCGCCGTTCGACCAGGTCAAGGACCAGGTTCGTCAGCTCGTCATGCGCGACAAGTATCTTGAACTCCTGAACAAGGCCAAGCAGAACACCAAGGTCGCGATCAGCGATCCGGCGCTCAGCAAGGCCTATGAAGATGCGCAGAAGCAGCAGGATGCAGCACCGGCGGACGACGCCATTGCGCCTGACGCCCAGCCGCAGCAGTAAGCAGTCGCAGTCACAACCATCTGGGCCCGGTTTTTCCGGGCCCTTCATTATCAGGTGGCCTCATGTCCGGTTCCGTCTCTCCGCTTGCTCCCAAATCCTTCGTTGCCATGCCGGCTTTGCGCGGCGTACGCATGATCACGGCGTCTGCCGGGATCAAGTACAAGAACCGGACCGATGTCCTGCTCATGGTGTTCGATAAGCCGGCCGCCGTCGCCGGTGTCTTCACCCGCTCGAAGTGCCCCTCGGCTCCGGTCGATTTCTGCCGGTCGAACCTTTCGCATGGCATCGCCCGCGCCGTCGTCGTCAATTCCGGCAATGCCAATGCCTTTACCGGCCTCAAGGGTCGCCAGGCGACCGAGCTGACCGCCAAGTCGGCTGCCGCTGCAGTCGGCTGCGGTGAGAACGAAGTTTACCTCGCCTCGACCGGCGTCATCGGCGAGCCGCTCGACGCGACCAAGTTCGCCGGCGTGCTCGGCACCATGGCGAAGGATGCCACGAACGATTTCTGGTTCGAGGCCGCCAAGGCGATCATGACCACGGATACCTATCCGAAGGTTGCCACCCGCAGCGCCGAGATCGGCGGCGTCAAGGTCACCATCAATGGCATCGCCAAGGGCGCCGGCATGATCGCGCCCGACATGGCGACAATGCTGTCCTTCGTCGTCACCGATGCCGATATTTCCGCTTCCGCCCTGCAGGCTCTGCTCTCTGACGGCGTCGGCCCGAGCTTCAATTCGATGACGATCGACAGCGACACGTCGACCTCGGACACGCTGATGTTGTTTGCCACCGGTGCTGCGGCTGCCGATGGCCAGGCACATATCGAGCGCGCTGATGATCCGAAGCTTGCTGGCTTCCGCGCAGCGCTGAACGAGCTCCTCAAGGATCTCGCCATCCAGGTCGTCCGCGACGGTGAGGGCGCCACCAAGATGCTGGAGATCACGGTCACCGGCGCCGAGAGTGATGCTAGTGCCAAGCGTATCGCGCTATCGATCGCCAATTCTCCGCTGGTCAAGACCGCGGCCGCCGGCGAGGACGCCAATTGGGGCCGCGTCGTCATGGCTGTCGGCAAGGCCGGCGAACTGGCCGACCGCGACAAGCTTGCCATCTGGTTCGGCGATGTCCGCGTCGCCGTCAACGGCGAACGCGATGCTACCTATTCCGAGGAAGCCGCTTCCAACGTAATGAAGCAGCAGGATATTCCCGTGAAAGTCGACCTTGGTATAGGCAATGGCCGGGCAACGGTCTGGACCTGCGACCTCACCAAGGAATATGTTGCCATCAATGGCGACTACCGGAGCTGATATTGAACTGATGCATGCGCTGTCCACGATGAACAAACTGCCTTTGGTGCGCAGGCTCGAAGCTGTTGGCTTCCGGGCCTGGCCTGCTTCGTCCGTGCAGTATGACGGTAGCTGGCAGGTGCGGCTGACGGCGGGCCATCCGTCGAAGCGGCTGAATTGCGTCGTGCCGCTCGATCCTTCCGATCATCGCGATCTGGAGATCCGGCTGACGAAGGCGCAGCGCAAGTTCGAAGCCTATGGCCGGCTGATGGTCGTGCGCGAAACGCCGCTGGCCTCGCCGATGCTGATCGAGCTGTTGCAGAGCAAGGGCTGGATACGGTTCGACGAGACCATCGTCATGATCGCCGATCTCGTTGATCTCGAATTGCCGGATGCGCTGGACCATCTGCCGAGCCATGATGTCGGCCGCTATGTCGACGCCAGCCTGCTGGTCGATCGCGCCGATCCTGCGCTCAAGCCTGCCCTGGCGGAAGTGGTGAGCGGCATCAAGCCGCCATCGGGTCTTTTCGTCATCGAGAATGACGATGCCGGGCCGGTGGCGACGACGCTTTGCGTGCAGGACAACGATCTTGCCGGTATCCTGTCGGTGTCGGTTTCGGCCGAACATCGGCGCAAGGGATTGGGTGTCGAAATCCTGACGTCGGCGCTGCGCTGGGCGCGCATGCGCAGTGCCCGCACCGCCTGGCTTCAGGTCGGAGCAACTAACGATCCGGCGCTGGCGCTTTATGCCCGTTTCGGTTTCCGCGAAGCCTATCGTTATTGTTACTGGCGGTCCCCGGGGGAAGCATGAGCGACGCAGGCCGCAAGATCATTCTCGTCGCCGCCTGCGCGCTGATCGACACCGATGGCCGTATTCTTCTGGCGCAACGGCCGGAAGGAAAATCGCTGGCCGGCCTCTGGGAGTTTCCCGGCGGCAAGGTGGAGCCCGGCGAGACGCCGGAGGAGACGCTGGTGCGCGAGCTTGAGGAAGAGCTCGGCATCCAGACGAAGATCGCCTGCCTCGCGCCGCTGACCTTTGCCAGCCATACCTACGAGACCTTCCACCTGCTGATGCCGCTTTACATATGCCGGCGTTACGAGGGCATTCCGCATGGCCGCGAAGGCCAGGCGATCAAATGGGTGCGGCCGCTGGCCCTGCGCGGCTATCCGATGCCGCCGGCCGACGAGCCGCTGATCCCGTTCCTGCAGGATCTGCTCTAGAGTCAGATTTCTTTAAAGCGGAAATTCGACCCGGCGAGCTGATCGAGGCTGTTCCGTCCCGAAGCCTTATGAGAAGGATCCGCAGCTGAGGGTTTGCGCACGAGCTGCGCAAGCAGCTCGGTCTGTTGTGCCGAATGCTGGCTGATCGTTTGCAGATGCTCGAGCATCAATGCGAAAGCGATGATGAAAATGCCACCGAAAGCGGCTGAGATGGCGTCGGTCAACCCTGCGATAAAGCCTTCGATACCTCCAGCGAGGAGCATCACGATAGCGGCTATGATTGCGAGCGCGATAACCAGGCCGCCGATGGCTTTCAGTAAACTTACCATATATTAGTCTCCACAACTTACGGTAAGTGTATTCATTTTTTACATCGTATCAAGCTCGATGATCGCGGTTGCATTTTTTTAGTGTATTTAATTTTTTATGCCGCTTTTAGGTGTGGCCGCCGGGAAGATTGGATGCCCCATGGTCGGGCGGATCGTTTAGCGAGTTTACGACATCCGATTTGGTGCGTTTAAAGATGGCACTCGCCAGGTATGGTTAACGGAAATTAGCCGTTTGATATCAGTCTTCTAGCTCGAATCAGGCCCTGTCCCACGATTCGACATGCTTCTAATTCACCTGTGGATATTAAGGGATCGTTTATGACCTTCTGGCATTCAATGGTCGCGATCAAGCAGTTGTTGTTTGCGTTAAAGAAGGCTTGACATCATGGACGACGATTTCTGGAAAGCTGTTCAGGAAAAAGAACAGTCCTATTCCACGTCGCGCAAGACGGGCGCGTTGAATATCGCTTTGCTGTTTGGAACGGCGGCGGTCGCGCTTTCGCTTATCCTGACGCCAATGCTGTCCGACAAATCCAAGTCCAACGTGCTTGCCAGCGCGCCGGATCTCGATACGATGACCACCGGCTCCATTCAGCGAACGGAAGACGGCAAGCGTTACACTATCCGCCGCAGCGTCCTGCAACAGGAACCCGGTTCGGTCTGCATCGTCCAAGGCTATGGTGCCGATGGCGGCTGCTGACTGCTATAGAGGTTAAGCCTATCGGGTGCATGAACGCGCCGGATTCGCTCGTTTTCAAAAGCTAGGAGCTTGAAGCGTATGCGTTCCGTTCGGCGTTTTTTTAATGACAAGACCGGTGCCACGGTCATCGAATATGGCCTGATCGCGGCCCTCTTGTCGGTGGCGATCGTCAGTGGTCTTGGCGCTTTCGGCGGCAGCCTGACAAACGTGTTCAACCTCGTCTCCAACACGCTGAACGGCCCGGCAACGCCGGCGAACTGAAACGCTCAGCTCCAGTTCGATTCCGATCCATCTATTGTTTGAGCTTGTGCTCTTCGACTTTCAGGGCGTCGGCGAGCCGTGCCTTGGCCGAGCCCGGCCGCAACGGCTTCTGCTGACTTTCATGCGGCGTCCAGCCGGATGCATAGATAATTGTGAAGGTCGCCCTTATTCTTCCGTCGGGGTCGGAATAGCGCTCGGCATAGAGCTCGGCGGCGCGCAGGAAGAAGGCGCGCGTCAGCGGCTTGCGGCTGCGGTCGGCGAGCGGGTTGGTCATGCCCATGGCGCGCAGGTCGCGCATCAGTGCGAAGAGATTGTCGTAGCGCACCGTATAGCTCTCGGCGTCGATCACCGGCAGGGTGAAACCGGCGCGCTGCAGCAGGCCGCCGACATCGCGGACCTCCGCAAAGGGGATGACGCGCGGGCTGGCGCCACCGGTTAGCTCGATCTCGGTAGCAAGCAGCACGTCGCGCAGTTCCTGCAGCGTGCCCAGGCCGGGGATCGCGGCCAGGAACAGACCGTCGGCCTTCAGCGCGCGGCGCACCTGGATGAAGACGCCGGGTGTGTCGTTGGTGACATGCAGGCTGAGCGGCGACAGCACCAGATTGACGGATTCGGCCGCCAGCGGCAGCTCCTCCAGCGGCGCCTTGATCAGCTCCTCGCCGGGGACGGCAAAGCCGGCCTCGCCTTCGATGCGCCCGATATGGCCGATCTTGCCGGTTGCAAGCGCCTCGCGTGCCGCAATGCCGGTCGCGCCATGCAGCTCGATCGCCTCGTCGAAATGCCGCTCGATGACGGAGAGCCGCTCGGCCAATTCGCGAGCGGCGATCTCCAGCAGGAAGGCGGCTTTCGTGTCGCCCTGTTTCAACGCCCGGTGCCTGCGGGCGGCGAGCAGCGATTGGTCGAACACGATGTCCATGGCGGTTTCCTGCAATCTGATCTCATCGGCGCAGCCTTGCGGCCATGCATGTTTTCCCTTCGCAAAGCCTGCGAGAAAAAGCTAGTGTCAATCATATAGGCATTATGGGGCGTATGGGCATCATCGGGGATGAAATCACGCTGTCGAGATTGTGGGCCGGCCTGGCAAAACCATGGCTGGTGCTCGCCGATCTCGTCTATCCGCCAGCCTGTCCAGGCTGCGGCGCCTCGACGGGTGCGCATCGCAGCCTCTGCCCGATCTGCTGGTCCGGCGTCCGTTTCATCGAGCGGCCCTATTGCGAGGTGCTGGGCAGTCCGTTCACCCATGATCTCGGCACGGGAATCCTGAGCGCCGAGGCGATCGCCGATCCGCCCGTCTTCGATCGGCTGCGCTCCGCGGCCATTCACGATGGCGTCGTCCGCGATCTCGTGCTTGGACTGAAATATCGCGACCGCACGGATCTGGCGCCGATGATGGCGGGCTGGATGCTGCGGGCCAGCGACGGCGCAGTTGCCGCCTGCGACGCCATCATTCCGGTGCCGCTGCATCGGGCGCGGCTGTTCTCGCGTAAGTACAATCAAGCGGCGGAACTGGCCCGGCATCTCGCCCGGCTCTCCGGCAAACCGCTGCTGGCGGCGACGCTGCAGCGCATCAAGCGGACGAGCCAGCAGGTCGGTCTCGGTGCGAAGGCGCGACAGGACAATGTGCGCGGCGCTTTTGCCATCGCAGAGGGGCGTGCCAGCGATATTTTTGGCCGCCGCGTCGTGCTGATCGACGACGTCTATACGACCGGCGCGACGGTGGCTGCGGCAACACGGGTGCTGAAGAAAGCCGGTGCCTCGGATGTGACGGTTTTGACCTTTGCAAGGGCTGTCGACGTGCTTATATGACAGGTAACCTGCAATTTTCCGGAGTGGATCATGGCATCCGTTGTCATCTATACGCGTGAGTTCTGCGGCTACTGTGCCCGGGCGAAATCCCTGCTCGAGTCCAAGGGCGTCGACTATGTTGAACACAACGCCACCTATTCACCCGAGTTGCGCCAGGAGATGATCGAGAAGGCCAAGGGCCACTCGACTTTCCCGCAGATTTTCATCAACGGCGAGCATGTCGGCGGATGTGACGATATCCATGCGCTTGATCGGGCCGGCAAGCTCGATCCGCTGCTGGCCGCCTGAACCGGATCGCCCTCGGAGACTATGATGACCTTCAAAGCCGCCGCCATTCAGATGTGTTCCGGTGTCGATCCGATGAAGAACGCCGCCGATATGGCGCGGCTGGTTTGCGAGGCGGCGGCGCAGGGTGCCGTCTATGTGCAGACGCCGGAAATGACCGGCGCGGTGCAGAAGGACCGGCCGGGCCTGCGCGCCGTGCTGCGCGACGAAGCCAATGACATCATCGTCAAGACGGCGTCGGACCTTGCCAAAGAACTCGGCATCCATGTGCATGTTGGCTCGACGGCGATCCCGCTTGAGGACGGCAAGATCGCCAATCGCGGCTTTCTCTTCGGCCCGGACGGCAAGCTCATCAGCCGCTATGACAAGATCCACATGTTCGACGTCGATCTCGACAATGGCGAGAGCTGGCGCGAAAGCGCGGTCTATCGTCCCGGCTCCGAGGCGCGCATCGTGTCGCTGCCTTTCGCCGAGCTCGGCTTCTCCATCTGCTACGACGTGCGCTTTCCACAGCTCTTCCGCGCTCAGGCCGTTGCAGGTGCGCAGGTGATGACGGTGCCGGCCGCTTTTACCCGGCAGACCGGCGAGGCGCATTGGGAAATTCTGCTCCGGGCGCGGGCGATCGAGAACGGCATGTTCGTCATCGCCGCCGCCCAGGCAGGCGTTCACGAGGATGGCCGCGAGACCTTCGGCCATTCGATGATCATCGATCCCTGGGGCAAGGTGCTGGCATCGGCCGGCGGCACGGGCGAGGCGGTCCTCGTCGCCGAGATCGACGTTGGGGCGGTCAAATCCGCCCATGACAAGATCCCCAATCTTAAGAATGCGCGTGAATTCTCGTTGGAGAAGATCGCGACGCCGGCGGCTGGAGGCGTCGCTGCTTGATCCGTTATTCGCTGAGATGTGACAAGGCCCATGAGTTCGAGGGCTGGTTTTCGCAAAGCGCCGATTTCGACCGCCAGGTCGCAAGCGGTTTCCTGACCTGCCCCGTCTGCAATTCGGGTGCGATCTCCAAACTCCTGATGGCGCCGTCGGTTTCGACCGCGCGCAAGAAGGACGAGTTGCAGACGCTTGCCATGGACGCTGTCCGCAAGGAGGCGATGATCAAGCTCAAGGAGGCGGTCGACAGCATCAAGGCGAATGCTGAGGATGTCGGCGCGAAATTCCCGGAAGAGGCCCGCAAGATCCACTATGGCGAGGCCGACGCCCGCGGGATCATCGGCAAGGCGACGCCGGACGAGGCGCAGGCGCTGGTCGAGGAAGGCATCGAGATCGCGGCGATCCCAGTTCTGCCGGACGATATCAACTGATGCCGCATAGCGGCAAACATCTCGCAATGTATAATTTCGGGCTGCATGTCGCGCCCTACGAGAGCCCTGTGGTCGAAGGGTTTCGTCTGCGGGAGGATGCCAATTTCGAGGCTGCCGCTCGTGCTCATGGCTTTGTCGGGCGCTCCGGCTATGACGGCATGCCAGGCCCGGCATGCTGGGGCCGCCAAGTCTTTCCACGCTTCATCGAGGGCAGCGGCTTCGCGACGGCACCGTCCTCGCTGTCGCTATGGACCGATATCGAATCCCTGATGGCTTTTTCCTATAGCGGCGTCCATGCCGATGCCCTGAAGCATGCGCGGCATTGGAACGTGAAGCAACGCTGGCCGGCACTGGTCCTATGGTGGGTTGGCGCTGGTGTTGTCCCCGAATGGAAAGAGGGAACCGAGCGGCTGGAACGGCTTCACGATGAAGGGCCGAGTGCTGCGGCTTTCACCTTCAAGCAACCCTATGATGCCGATGGAAACCTTGCGACGATCGACCGAGAGAAGGTCAAAGAGATCGCGGTGTTGAATGCCATAGGCCAGCGCGATCTATTGACGCATGTGCTGACGCTGAAAGCTTGATCCAACAGCAAGATGGCTTTCAGCCCGCCCGCTTCGCCAGCAACATGTAGTTCACATCCATATCCTTCGATAGGTTCCACCGGTCCTGCAGCGGCGAATAGAAGACGCCGGTGCGGGCGATGATCTCGAGGCCGTCGGCGGCGAGCGGCTTTTCGATCTCTTCCGGACGGACGAGCTTTTCATATTGATGCGTGCCGCGCGGCAGCCAGCGCAGAACGTTTTCGGCGGCGAAGATGGCGAGTGCCGCTGCCTTCATCGTGCGGTTGATGGTGGCGACGTACATCAGGCCGCCTGGGCGCACCATCTTGGCGCAGGTCGTCAGGAAAAACTCGACGTCGGCGACATGCTCGACCACTTCCATGTTGAGCACGATATCGAAGGTCTCGCCGGCCTCGGCCAGCTGCTCGGCGGTGACGGCGCGATAATCGACGGGAACGCCGGAGGCTTTGGCATGGGTCGAGGCGATGCCGATGTTCTTTTCTGAAGGGTCGGCGCCGACGACCGAGGCACCCATGCGGGCGACTGGCTCCGACAGCAATCCGCCGCCGCAGCCGATATCGAGCACGCGCAGGCCTTCCAGCGGCCGGGCGCTCTTCGGATCGCGGCCGAAATTCTCGCAGGCATGGTCGCGGATATAGGCGAGGCGCACCGGGTTGAACTTGTGCAGCGGCTTGAACTTGCCGGTCGGGCTCCACCATTCCGCCGCCATTGCGGAAAAGCGATCCACTTCGCTCTGGTCGATCGTGCTTTTCGCCGCTTCGCTCATGGTTCCGCTCCTTGGTCTGGGTGGCATTTCGGTAGATGTGAAGTCGGACGATCGCAAGCTGATGTCAAGGGCTGGGCGACTTTGAAGCCGCTACGACCGGCGGCGTTCTTGTCGCAGCTTTCGCCAATACCTAAAATCGTCAGAAGGAAGGGGCGATCCTCGGCAGGCAATGGTCGAGCCTCAAAGTGGAGTATTAAAGAGAACTATTCCGCCACGCCATGCTATTGCACCCGCCTGCCAAACTCGCTAAGAGACGCCCCCATTGAGATTAGGCTTTTCCGGCCATTGCACCGGAAGGGCTGTTTTGCATGCCGGGCTCATCGCGTTTCGGCCGCCCGGCGCTGATACTGGTAGAGGCACATGGCACGCATCGTGATGAAATTCGGCGGAACGTCCGTCGCGGATCTGGACCGTATCAGGAATGTCGCACGCCATGTGAAACGTGAAGTCGAGGCGGGCCATGAGGTTGCGGTCGTCGTTTCCGCCATGTCCGGCAAAACCAATGAGCTGGTCGGCTGGGTGCAGAACATGCCGAAGGTCGCTGGCGCCAATCATTCCATCTATGATGCGCGGGAATATGACGCCATCGTCGCTTCCGGCGAGCAGGTGACCTCCGGTCTCCTGGCGATCGCGCTGCAGGCGATGGGCATCAATGCCCGCTCCTGGCAGGGCTGGCAGATCCCGATCCGCACCGACAACGCCCATGGCGCGGCCCGCATCCTCGAGATCGAAGGCGAGGATATCATTCGCCGCATGCAGGAAGGCCAGGTGGCTGTCGTCGCCGGCTTCCAGGGCCTCGGCCCGGACAACCGTCTTTCGACGCTCGGTCGCGGCGGCTCCGATACCTCTGCCGTGGCGATCGCCGCCGCGGTGAAGGCCGATCGTTGCGATATCTATACCGATGTCGACGGCGTCTACACGACGGATCCGCGCATCGAGCCGAAGGCGCGTCGTCTGAAGAAGATCGCCTTCGAAGAAATGCTCGAAATGGCCTCGCTCGGCGCCAAGGTGCTGCAGGTGCGCTCGGTCGAGCTGGCCATGGTCTTTAAGGTCCGCACTTTCGTGCGCTCTTCATTTGAAGATCCCGATGCTCCGGGCATGGGCGATCTGTTGAACCCGCCCGGAACGCTGATTTGTGACGAGGAAGAAATCGTGGAACAGGAAGTAGTCACCGGCATTGCCTATGCCAAGGATGAAGCCCAGATCTCGCTGCGCCGTCTTGCCGACCGGCCGGGCGTCTCCGCCGCGATCTTCGGGCCTTTGGCTGAAAGCCATATCAACGTCGACATGATCGTCCAGAACATTTCCGAAGACGGTTCCAAGACCGACATGACCTTCACGGTTCCTTCGGGCGATGTTGAAAAGGCGCTGCGCGTTCTCGGCGAAAACAAGGACAAGATCGGCTACGACGTCGTCCAAAACGAATCAGGTCTCGTTAAGGTTTCGGTCATCGGCATCGGCATGCGCTCGCATGCCGGCGTCGCTGCGACCGCTTTCCAGGCACTTGCCGAAAAAGGCATCAACATCAAGGCCATTACGACGTCGGAAATCAAGATTTCCATCCTGATCGACGGTCCTTATGCGGAACTCGCAGTCAGGACTTTGCATTCCTGCTACGGTCTGGATAAGAGTTGATAAAGGATTGCTGACAACGGACCGTGACGGAGGTGAGTTTCGGCCGGCCCTGACGTGGGCAAGACTGGCGGCAATATCTTGATTTCGGGAGCTAGAGACGCAATGAGAGACCTATCCGGCGGTCCACGCGTTCTGCTCAAGCGGCTGCGCGAATTGATGGCGGAGCCGCTGGAGCCGCAGGAGCGTCTTGACCGGATCGTCCGCCAGATCGCCAGCAACATGGTCGCGGAGGTCTGCTCGGTTTACGTTTTGCGCGCCGACGGCGTGCTCGAACTCTACGCCACCGAAGGTCTGAACAAGGAAGCCGTCCACCTTTCGCAATTGAAGATGGGCCAGGGCCTGGTCGGCACGATCGCCGCTTCCGCTCAGCCGCTCAATCTCTCGGACGCGCAATCGCATCCCGCCTTCCGCTACCTGCCAGAAACCGGCGAAGAGGTCTACCACTCCTTCCTCGGCGTGCCGATCCTGCGCACCGGCCGCTCGCTCGGCGTTCTCGTCGTGCAGAACAAGGCGAGCCGCAACTATCGCGAAGAAGAGCTGGAAGCGCTCGAGACGACGGCGATGGTGCTGGCCGAGATGATCGCTACCGGCGAGCTGAAGAAGATCACCAAGCCGGGCCTCGAGCTCGACCTTACCCGCTCGGTCACCATCGACGGCGACAGCTACAATGAAGGCGTCGGGCTTGGCTATGTCGTGCTGCACGAGCCGCGCATCGTCGTCACCAATCTCCTGAACGAGGATACCGACAAGGAAATCGGCCGGCTGGCCGAGGCGCTCGGCTCGCTGCGCATCTCCATCGACGACATGCTGTCGCGGCGCGACGTCTCCATGGAGGGCGAGCACCGCGAGGTTCTGGAAACCTACCGCATGTTCGCCCACGACCAGGGCTGGGTGCGCAAGCTGGAAGAGGCGATCCGCAACGGCCTGACCGCGGAAGCCGCGGTCGAGAAGGTGCAGAGCGATACCAAGGCGCGGATGATGCGCCTGACTGATCCCTATCTGCGTGAGCGCATGCATGATTTCGAGGATCTGGCCAATCGGTTGCTCCGCCAGCTCACCGGCTATTCCGGCCGCACGGCCGCCGACGGCTTCCCGAACGATGCAGTGATCTTTGCGCGCGCCATGGGCGCTGCCGAGCTGCTCGATTATCCCCGCGCCAATATTCGCGGCCTGGTGCTGGAAGAGGGCGCGGTTACCAGCCACGTCGTCATCGTCGCCCGCGCCATGGGCATCCCGGTCGTCGGCCAGGCGGCGGGCGTTGTGGCTCTCGCGGAAAACGGCGATTCCGTCATCATCGATGGCGACGGCGGCCATGTGCATCTGCGGCCGATGGCCGATCACCAGCGGTCCTATGAAGAAAAGGTGCGTTTCCGCGCTCGCCGCCAGGAGCAGTTCCGGGCGCTCCGTTCGGTCGAGTCGGTCACCAGGGACGGGCAGCGCATTTCGCTGTTGATGAATGCCGGTCTGCTGGTCGATCTGCCGCAACTTGCCGAATCCGGCGCAGAAGGCATCGGCCTGTTCCGCACCGAGCTGCAATTCATGATCGCCTCGACCATGCCGAAGGCGGAGGAGCAGGAAGCCTTCTATCGCAGTGTGTTGAAGCAGGCGGGCGGGCGCGTCGTCACCTTCAGGACGCTCGATATCGGCGGCGATAAGGTTGTGCCCTATTTCCGCGCTCATGAGGAAGAAAACCCGGCGCTCGGCTGGCGCGCCATTCGCCTGTCGCTCGATCGGCCCGGCCTGTTGCGCACGCAGTTGCGCGCCATGCTGAAGGCCGCCGCCGACGGCGAATTGAAGATGATGGTGCCGATGGTCACCGAGGTCTCCGAGATCGAGGCGGTGCGCGAACTCCTGCAGAAGGAAGTGCAGCATCTGTCGCGCTTCGGCCATGCTCTGCCGCGCAAGCTGCAATTCGGCGCCATGCTGGAAGTGCCGGCGCTGCTGTGGCAGCTCGACGAGCTGATGGCGGCGGTCGATTTCGTCTCGGTCGGCTCCAACGATCTCTTCCAGTTCTCGATGGCGGTCGATCGCGGCAATGCGCGCGTCTCGGACCGTTTCGATCCGCTCGGGCGTCCGTTCCTGCGTATTCTGCGCGACATTGTGCGCGCCGGCGAGCGCAACAAGACGCCGGTGACGCTGTGCGGCGAACTTGCCGGCAAGACGATTTCGGCCATGGCGCTGCTGGGCCTCGGCTTCCGCTCGGTGTCGATGTCGCCGGCCTCCATCGGCCCGGTCAAGGCGATGCTGCTGGGTCTCGATCTCCAGGCCTTGTCGAAGGTCATGGAAGAGGCGCTGGACGACAAGCGTCCGACGGCCTCGATGCGCGACATCCTTGCGGGCTTCGCCGAGAGCCACAATATTCCATTGTAGACAGAACAAATAAGAAGAATCGGAGTGTGGGGTGGCAAACCTTCCCATTGAAAAAATGCGCGAATTGGAACGCCGTTTCGGCGAGATCGAAGCGCGTATGTCCGCCGGTCCGGCGGCGGATGTCTATGTGAAGCTTGCTTCCGAATATTCCGAACTGCAGCCGGTCGTCGCCAAGATCCGCGACTATGAGAAGGCGATCGCCGAGGCTTCGGATCTGGAAGCCATGCTTGCCGATAAGTCGGTCGACCGCGAGATGCGCGATCTCGCCGATATGGAATTGCCCGAGGTCAAGGAGCGGATCGAGCTCCTGGAACAGGACATCCAGATCCTGCTGCTGCCGAAGGATGCGGCCGACGAAAAGAGCGCGATCCTCGAAATCCGCGCCGGAACCGGCGGCTCGGAAGCCGCCCTTTTCGGCGGCGATCTTTTTCGCATGTATGAGCGTTTCGCGGCGAACAATGGCTGGAAGGTGGAAATCCTCTCGGCCAGCGACGGCGAAGCCGGCGGCTACAAGGAAGTGATCGCGACGATCACCGGCAAGGGCGTGTTCTCGCGGCTGAAATTCGAATCCGGCGTACATCGCGTGCAGCGCGTGCCGGAAACCGAGGCGGGGGGGCGCATCCATACATCGGCGGCAACCGTCGCCGTTTTGCCGGAGGCCGAGGAAATCGATATCGAGATCCGCGCCGAGGATATCCGCATCGATACCATGCGTTCCTCCGGTGCCGGCGGCCAGCACGTCAACACGACGGACTCGGCGGTGCGTATTACCCATCTTCCCTCGGGGATCGTGGTGACAAGCTCGGAAAAGTCGCAGCATCAGAACCGCGCCAAGGCGATGCAGGTGCTGCGGTCGCGTCTCTTCGACATGGAACGTCAGCGCGCCGACAGCGAACGTTCTGCCGACCGCAAGAGCCAGGTTGGCTCCGGTGACCGTTCCGAACGCATCCGCACCTATAATTTCCCGCAAGGGCGCGTCACCGACCATCGCATCAACCTGACGCTCTACAAGCTCGACCGGATGATGGAAGGCGAGATCGACGAAGTGGTCGATGCGCTTCGCGCGGATTATCAGGCGAGCCAACTCGCCCAGCTCGGCGAACAGGCATGAGCGGCGGGCCGGGAGCAACTGTCGCTGGATTGTTCCAGGAGGTGCGCGCCCGCTTCATCGAGGCCGATCTCGATGATCCCGCCACCGAGGCCCGCATCCTCGTCGGCGGTCTTCTTCAGCTCTCATCGACTGAGCTGGTTACGCGCGGCGCCGAGGTCGTGGCGCCGGATCGCGCGGAGGCAGCGCGGAGCGCGATTGCGCGCCGGCTTAATCACGAGCCGGTGCATCGCATTCTCGGCGAGCGGGAGTTCTATGGCCTGCCCATGACGCTGTCGTCTGCGACGCTCGAACCGCGTCCCGATACTGAAATCCTGGTCGATACCGTGCTGCCGCATGCGCGGCGCCTTGCAACGGACCATGGGACGATCCATCTATTGGATATGGGAACGGGAACCGGGGCCATCTGTCTCGCGCTTCTTTATGAATGCCCGCAGGCAATGGGCATCGGTTCCGATATTTCCGGCGAAGCTTTGGAAACGGCGCGGGCGAATGCCGCGCGCAACGGTCTCGCCGAGCGGTTTGACACGGTGCAGGGAAGCTGGTTTGAGGCCATCCACGGTCGATTTCACGTTATTGTCTCAAATCCGCCCTATATTGAGTCCAGTGTCATTTCCACTCTCGCTCCAGAAGTAAAGAATTTCGATCCTCCGGCAGCTCTCGATGGCGGCCTTGATGGGCTGGATGCTTACAGAGCAATCGCAAAGGATGCGGCGCGGTTTCTACACCCGGATGGTATTGTCGGTGTGGAGATCGGTTATGATCAGCGGAAGACGGTGACTTCGGTTTTTGAAGGAGCAGGATTTTTCCTAATCGAAGCAGCCCGGGACTATGGACACAACGACCGGGTGCTCGTGTTTCAATATCACCATTAACGCGACAATTTGCAGCAGGTCCGTGGGACCTTGTTGTTATCGCAAAGAAAAGGCTTGGATTTCCTGAGGAAGCGATATAGGTTGCGCTCACGCGTTGGGCGGCTGGGAATAGGCGAGACGATTCGCCTGTCTTGGACAGCCTCGGGGATCCGCTCTCTGATAAGAGTGTCAAAGGTTGAAGATAACCCAATGCGTGATCAGTTAATCTGACGTAGTCGAGCGGCAGACGAGCGCTAAAGGCGCAGTTTGCTTGCGGCACGCAGGCTCTGGCTTGGAGGTTTCCAGCCACGGCGGCAGGTGCCGTTTATAATTTCATCCCAACTAAGAAAATTCAGGTGAAGGATCTATGAGGCCAGGACAGCAGAATAAGCGCGGTCGGGGGCGTGGTAACAACAACGGCGGCGGCGGCGGAAACAATAACAACAATAACAACTTCAACCGCAAGGGCTCAAACCCGCTGACCAGGACTTACGACAGCTCCGGTCCCGATGTGAAAATCCGCGGAACCGCGCAGCATATCGCCGAGAAGTACGCGACGCTTGCTCGCGACGCGCAGAGCTCCGGCGACCGCGTTATGGCGGAAAATTATCTTCAGCACGCTGAACATTACAACCGGATCATTGCCAGCGCCCAGGCGCAGATGCAGGAACGCTTTCAGCGCGACGAACAACATAACCCCAACGATCGTGACAATGCCGACCGCGACATGGATGACATGGATGCGAACGACAATGACATGGATGATCAGCCGCAGATGGCGCCGGCTCCTGCTCCGGTACGTGTCCGCGCTCCTGCTCCAGCCGTCGTTGCCGCGCCTGAGCCCGAGGTTATCGACGGCACCGGCCCGCAGCCGGTGATCGAAGGCATTCCGGCCGAAGTTGCGATCGAGGAAGAAACGCCCGTCGCTGCCGGCGAGCGCCAGCCCCGCCGTCGCAATGCCGGCAATCGTCCCCGTCGTCAGCCGCGCCGCAATGCCGATGCTGAAGGTCAGGGCGAAGGCGAAGCTGCTCCGAGCGAAGCCCCCGCACTGGTGGAAGCTGCTACGGAATAAAGACTGTTCATATGCACGGGTCGCTGCTGCAAAGGCGGAGCCAGTCATGTGTTTACAAAAACCCCGGCGTGAGCCGGGGTTTTTTCGTTTCCGGCACCCTTTAAACTCTTCAAATCCCCTCCCATATTCTCCCCTGTTGCCTTGCCGCAAATCTCAATCGGCGGCGGGCGGGGTCTGCCTTTTCAGGGGGCTCAATCTCAAACATCGGTCTGTGCCAGTCTGGGCAGGGCGATTCATGGAGGTCTACAAATGAATATTGAAAAATACTCCGAGCGCGTGCGCGGCTTTTTACAGTCCGCGCAAACCAATGCATTGTCGCAAGGAAACCAGCAATTCACGCCTGAGCATGTGCTGAAGGTGCTTCTGGACGACGACCAGGGCATGGCTGCCTCGTTGATCGAGCGCGCCGGCGGCGATGCCAAGGCTGCGCGTCTCGCAAATGACGCCGCCCTTGCCAAGCTGCCGAAAGTGTCCGGCGGCGACGGCCAGGTCTATCTCTCGCAGCCGCTTGCCAAGGTCTTCACCACGGCCGAAGAGGCCTCCAAGAAGGCCGGCGACAGTTTCGTCACGGTCGAGCGCCTGTTGCAGGCGCTGGCGATCGAATCGTCTGCGTCGACCTCGGCCACGCTGAAGAAGGCTGGCGTCACGCCGGCCGGGCTCAACCAGGTCATCAACGATATCCGCAAGGGCCGCACCGCCGATTCCGCCAATGCGGAGCAGGGCTTCGATTCCCTGAAGAAATATGCCCGCGATCTCACCGCCGAGGCCCGCGAGGGCAAGCTTGATCCGGTGATCGGACGCGACGACGAAATTCGCCGCACCATCCAGGTCCTCTCCCGCCGCACGAAGAACAATCCCGTGCTGATCGGCGAACCCGGCGTCGGCAAAACGGCGATCGTCGAAGGCTTGGCGTTGCGCATCGTTAATGGCGACGTCCCGGAATCGCTGAAGGACAAGAAGCTGATGGCGCTCGACATGGGTGCCCTGATTGCCGGCGCGAAGTTTCGCGGCGAGTTCGAAGAGCGGCTGAAGGCCGTGCTCAACGAGGTGCAGTCGGAAAACGGCGAGATCATCCTGTTCATCGACGAGATGCACACGCTTGTTGGAGCCGGCAAGGCCGATGGCGCCATGGATGCCTCGAACCTTCTGAAGCCCGCTCTTGCCCGCGGCGAGCTGCATTGCGTCGGCGCGACCACGCTTGACGAATACCGCAAGCATGTCGAGAAGGATCCGGCGCTTGCCCGTCGTTTTCAGCCAGTCATGGTTGAAGAGCCGACGGTCGAGGACACGATCTCGATCCTGCGCGGCCTGAAGGAAAAATACGAGCAGCACCACAAGGTCCGCATCGCCGATGCCGCCCTGGTGGCCGCGGCGACCCTGTCGAACCGCTACATCACCGACCGTTTCCTGCCGGACAAGGCCATCGACCTGATGGACGAGGCCGCGGCGCGCCTGCGCATGCAAGTGGATTCGAAGCCGGAAGAGCTAGACGAACTTGATCGCCGCATCATCCAGCTGAAGATCGAGCGCGAAGCGCTGAAGAAGGAAACCGACCAGGCTTCGGCCGACCGGTTGAAGCGGCTGGAGACCGAGCTGACGTCGCTGGAAGAGGAAGCCGATGCGCTGACCGCGCGCTGGCAGGCCGAAAAGCAGAAGCTGGGTCTTGCCGCCGATCTGAAGAAGAAGCTCGACGAAGCCCGCAACGAATTGGCCATTGCCCAGCGCAAGGGTGAGTTCCAGCGCGCCGGCGAGCTTGCTTATGGCGTGATCCCGAACCTGGAGAAGGATCTCCAGACTGCCGAAGAGCAGGATGGCGGTCGCGATTCCATGGTGCAGGAAGTGGTCACCGCCGACAACATCGCCCATATCGTCTCCCGCTGGACCGGGATTCCCGTGGACAAGATGCTGGAGGGCGAGCGCGACAAGCTGCTGCGGATGGAAGACGAACTGGCGAAGTGGGTTGTTGGCCAGGGCGATGCCGTTCAGGCGGTGTCGCGTGCCGTTCGCCGCTCGCGCGCCGGCCTGCAGGATCCGAACCGGCCGATCGGCTCGTTCATCTTTCTCGGCCCGACCGGTGTCGGCAAGACGGAGCTTACCAAGGCGCTCGCCCGCTTCCTCTTCGACGATGATACGGCCATGGTACGCATGGACATGTCGGAATATATGGAGAAACACTCCGTTGCCCGGCTGATCGGCGCCCCTCCCGGCTATGTCGGCTATGAGGAAGGCGGCGCGCTCACCGAAGCCGTCCGCCGCAGGCCCTATCAGGTCGTGCTGTTCGACGAGATCGAGAAGGCGCATCCCGATGTCTTCAACATCCTGCTCCAGGTTCTGGATGACGGGCGGTTGACGGACGGACAGGGCCGCACGGTCGATTTCCGCAACACCATGATCATCATGACCTCCAACCTCGGCGCCGAATACCTGACCCAGCTGAAGGAAGGTGATGACAGTGAACAGGTGCGCGAGCAGGTGATGGATGTGGTGCGGGCGCATTTCCGGCCGGAATTCCTGAACCGTGTCGATGAGATCATCCTGTTCCATCGCCTGAAGCGCGAAGAAATGGGGGCGATCGTCGATATCCAGCTCGAGCGGCTTCTGACGCTGCTGTCCGAACGCAAGATCGCGCTCGAACTCGACGAGGATGCCCGCAACTGGCTTGCCAACAGGGGGTATGATCCGGTCTATGGCGCAAGACCGCTGAAGCGGGTGATCCAGAAATACGTCCAGGATCCACTCGCCGAGCAGATTCTCTCCGGCCAGTTGCCGGATGGGTCGCGCGTACTGGTCACCAGCGGTTCGGACAGATTGCTGTTCCGCCCGCGCGGGGCGGTCAGCGAAGCGGCGTAAGCGGCTTGGTTCTCATGTGACTCTATGAAATGGCGGCTCTCGGGCCGCCATTTTCGTCGGAGGCGTGTGTCGAAAGCGCCTTGCCGCCGCAAGGCTCTTCGGTGAAGCTTGCATGGCGTTGGAGAATCGCTCGGAGAGGGGGACATCATCATGCTTATTATCTTCGGGGGCTTGCCGGGCAGCGGTAAAACCACGACGGCGCAGGCTTTGGCGAAACGGTTGAAGGCTGTGTATGTCCGGGTCGATACGATCGAGCACGCATTGCGAAATTCCGATGTTCTGAAAGCGAATGAAGGCCCGGCCGGCTATATGATTGCCTATGGTGTCGCCGAGGACAACCTCAAGCTGGGACAGACGGTCGTCGCGGATTCGGTCAATTCCATCCGTATCACGCGTGATGCCTGGCTATCGGTCGCAAAGCGGGCAGGCACGCAAGCGGTCGAAGTGGAAGTCGTCTGTTCGGATAGGGCCGAACATCGCCGGCGTGCTGAAACGCGGATGACGGATATCGAAGGATTGGTAAAGCCGACATGGGACAAGACCGTCAACCGGCATTATGAGGACTGGGGCACCCGCCCGATCGTCGTCGATACCGCTCATAAGGCCGTGGATGATCTCATTGCCGAGCTGATGGTTCGGCTGGGGCATAGTCAGGACTGAAATCTCTGGTTGCTACCAGGCTGCTCAAACGCCTGAAGGTTAGTCCTTGCTTGCAACCTGCTTCGACTTTTCGTCGCTCAGGAGCGTGTCGATGCGCTTGCGCTCGTCCTGGAATTTGGCGAGTGCGACGCCGTCCAGCGTCTTGCCGCCGGGGAGGCGGATGCGCAGGGGGTCGACCTTGGTGCCGTTGACGATCAGCTCGTAATGCAGGTGCGGTCCGGTGGCCAGACCCGTCGAGCCGATAAAGCCGATAACCTGCCCCTGCACCACCTTGGCGCCGGGAACCACGCCCTTGGCGATAGCGCTCTGATGGTTGTAGGAGGAGACATAGCCATTGGCGTGGCGGATCAACGTCTGATTGCCGAAGCCGCCGGAATCCCAGCCGGCCTTTTCGACGATGCCGTTGCCGGCAGAGATGATTGGCGTGCCGCGGGGCGCTGCCCAGTCTACGCCGGTATGCATGCGCGCGAAGCCGAGGATCGGGTGGCGCCGCATGCCGAAGCCGGACTTGAAGATGCCGGTCGGCACGGGATTGCGCAGCAGGAACTGCCGGATGCTCTTGCCGCTATCGTCGAAGTAGTCGATCGAATGATCGTCCGGATCCTCGAAGCGATAGAAGCGGGTGACCGTGTCGCCGAATTTGGCGTTGACGTAGAGCAGTTCGGAATCGGCCGTCGCCTGGCCGTTTGCGTCGGCGACGGAGAAAAAGGCTTCGAGCGAATCCGTCGGCTTCAGCTGCGCCTGGAAATCGACGTTGCTGGCGAGCAGCTTGACGATCTGCGCCACCATTTCCCTGGACATGCCGTAGGAAAGGGCGGCGCGATAGATACCGTCATAAACGCTCGGCAGGTCGCGGCCGGTGGCAACCACCGGTGCGTCATTGTCGAAGGCGGTTGCGATGGCGTCGAGCATCGGCGGTTCGCTGCCGGCAACGAAATCGCCATGATCATTCTCGGCGACGGTCAGGACATGCTTGGTGCCGCGATAGATACTGGCGCGGATAATCCTTGCCTGCTCGCCCTTCTGCAGAATGCCGATGCGCAGTACGTCGCCGCCGGAAAGATTGGAGGCGCCGAACAACGGCACGATCTTCGCCGTGATGTCGTCCGCATCCGCCTTGAGGTAGCCGGCGCTGGTAAGCGCCGTTGCGATCGGCGTGTTTTCCCGGACCGGGATAATGTCGTCGGCAAATTCCTGCGTCTGCGGCGTGACTGCTTCAGGGGCGGAGACCGACATGTTCTCCTCGACGATGCGGGCGGCAAGCCCGGCGGTTAGGTCGACATCGGTGTCATCCGTCGCAAAACGGCGCGGGTCGATATAATAGAGCGCGGAAAGCTGGGTATTGCCGTCGGTGAGCACGGAGCCGTTGGAGCGGACATTCTCCTCGACCTCGTCCAGCGACATCGAACCGGCGAGCGGGAAGGGCACATCCTTGGCCGGGAAAGGCACGGTCTTCAGGCTGACCTCGGATTCGACGTCGGAACCGTAGATGGCGCCGGTACGATTGGCGGGCGGCGGAATGTTCTCGTCGGCGGAAAAGATCGCCAAGGGATCGAAGGCCGGATAGGTCTCTGTGGCGACACGGTTGGTGGCAAGCGCGATCTTCACATGCGCGAAGGGCTGGCGACGCACCACTTCCTTGTCGCCGTCGCGCACCACTGTCGAGACTTCCAGGATGCTCCGGTCCGACGGCTTGGACGCGATGGCGGTCGACACGAGGCGGCCGCCACGCACGACCTGATCCTCGGTACTGTCATGGTTGCCGCTGTCCGATGTCGCGTAGGCTTCGGCGGGAATGGCGAGCTGCTGGCGCCCGTCGAGTGCGGCAAACAGGGCAACGCCCATCAATATACTGGAGGTGATGCCGGTGAGGAACGTGCCCGAAAGCCAGCGTAGGGAAACCTCGCGCCGGTCCGGCGCCCGCCTGCCATCGGCCAGGATTGGCGGCTCGTTTCCGAGCGATCGGAGCATCATCTTGTCCGTCATCATGCCAATCGAGATCCGGTTCCTTCATGCGAGCCGTGTAGCTGGGGGCGAAGATGTGCATATTTATGACGGACGAGTCAAATGAGGCGCATCTGGTCTGTGGACTGTTTCGGTGCTTCGAGAGCCCCGGTTTCAGTGACAAGATCGGCCTTATCTGGTGTGGATAGGGTAGGGATCAAGGGCTGCTTATTGTCATACTATGCGATCCCCCACGTATAATGGCACCGTTCCAGCGTGGTCTGGCGGTGTTATCGGGGTTTTTGGGGCCTATTATGAGCCGGCTTCGGCAGCCTTCATAAAACTATCATAAGAATCAATCACTTGTTCTTTTTTTGGCATTTTTCAAAATCGTCTGTTGACTTGTCTCTGGGGTGGGGATTATAAGCCCAC
>NZ_AJVM01000016.1:0-164531 GCF_000281735.1 Rhizobium sp. AP16
GGCGGTGGCCGCCGCCGCATCCGGCGGCGCGACGATGGCGCCGAGCGCGATGGCGGCAGCAAGTGGCAGGCCGGCATAGGCAACACCGACCCAGGCGACCGCAGCGGCCGTCAGAACGACCGCGATGCCGGCAAGCGAGATCAACGGTATCCAGTTCTGCTTCAGTGTCCGGGGCGGCAGGTCATAGGCGGCATCGAACAGGGCAGGCGCGATGAACAACGCCAGCGCCAATGCCGGATCGATGGAGATGCCGGGCGCCCAGGGCAGCATGGCGACCAGCACACCGGCGATCGCCAGCATGGTCGGATAGGGAATACCGAGCTTTCGCGACGGTTGCAGCGCGATCAGCGCCACCAGCATCAGCGTCAGCATGCTCTCGAAAAAAGCCATGAAACAGGATCCCGCGTTTCCATCATCATGGCGGGAAAATTCCGTTGGGCAAGAGGTCTGGCGGGTGAGGCCTTATCGATCTAGCCCTTGGCCAGCATAGCAAAATGGCGCCCGAAGGCGCCATTTTCATAGTCGATATCCAATCAGGAAATATGCTTCCTACTCCGCCGCCTGCGCGTGCGGCCGGTGGCCGATCTCATCATCCTTGTCGTCCTCGTCCGGCTTCGGCTGTTTCCAGGCGATCAGGCGATAGAACATCGGGATGAAGAAGGTGGCGAGGAAGGTCGCCGCCAGCATGCCGCCGATGACGCCTGTGCCGATGGCGTGGCGGCTGGCGGAGCCGGCGCCGGTGCTGATCGCCAACGGCACGACGCCGAGGATGAAGGCAAGTGAGGTCATAACGATCGGGCGGAAGCGCAGCCGCGCAGCCTCGAGCGCCGCTTCCGCCGCACTCATACCGTCCTTGCGTTTCATCACCGCGAACTCGACGATCAGGATCGCGTTCTTCGCCGCCAGACCGATGAGCGTCACCATGCCGATCTGGAAATAGACATCGTTGGTGAGCCCGCGCAGATAGGTGGCGAGCAGCGCGCCGAACAGCGCGAAGGGGATCGCGGTGAGGACGGCGAGCGGCAGGCTCCACTTCTCATATTGCGCGGCCAGAATCAGGAACACCATGATGATGCCGAAGATCATCGCCTGCGTGCCCGCACCGCCGGTTTCCAGCTCCTGATAGGCCGAGCCCGTCCAGGCGATCTGGAAGCCTTCCGGCAGGGTCTCGGCCGCCACCTGCTGCATCGCCTTGATCGCGTCGCCCGAGGTATAGCCGGGCGCCGGATTGCCGGTGACCTTGGCGGCGTTGAAGGCGTTGTAGCGCTCGAGCTGATCCGGCCCGATGGTGCGCGTCACCTTGATCAGCGTATCGAGCGGGATCATCTTGCCGCTGTCGGAGCGGACGAAGACCTGACGCAGATCGTCGGGCGATTCGCGGAACGGCGCTTCCGATTGCAGGTTGACCTGATAGTTGCGGCCATAAAGCGTGAAATCGTTGACATAGAGGCTGCCGAAGGTCGCCTGCATGGCATCGAAGACCGAGTTGATCGGCACGCCGAGGGCTTTCGCCTTTTCGCGGTCGAGATCGGCGCGGAACTGCGGCACATTGGTGTCGAGCGTGGTACGTACGCCCGCCAGTTCCGGCCGCTTGGAGGCAGCCGCCACGAGCTTCTGTGCTTCCTCCGAAAGTCCCGCGACGCCCTTGCCGGAACGGTCCTGCACATAGACCTCGAAACCGCCCGTCGTCGAAAGGCCCTGGATCGGCGGCGGGTTGAAGGCAAGCACCATGGCGTCCTTGATGCCCATATTGGCGCCGATCAGGGGGCCAGCCATGTTGCGGGCGTCGAGTTCGGGCGTCTTGCGCTCGCTCCAGTCCTTCAGTGTCACGAAGGCGACGCCGGCGCTGCTCTTCAGGCCACCGGAGAGCAGGTCGAAGCCCGCAACAGCGAAGACGTTTTCCACGCCAGGGAGCTTCTCGGTATTGACCAGCGCCTGATCCATGACAGCCTGCGTGCGCGTCAGCGAGGCCGCCGGCGGCAGGATGGCGATCTGGAACAGCGAGCCCTGGTCTTCATCCGGCACCAGCGATCCCGGCAGCGTATAGAAGAGATAACCGGTCGCCCCGAGCAGGCCGGCGACCAGCACGCAGCCGAGCACCATGCGCTTCAGGAAGAAGGCGACGCCGGCCGTATAGCCCTGCGTCAACCGATCGAAGGCGCGATTGAAGATACGGAAGGGCAGCACCGGCTCGTGATGGCCGGGCTTCAAGATCAGAGCGCAGAGCGCCGGTGTCAGCGTCAGCGCCACGATGCCCGAGATGGTGACCGAGATCGCGATAGTGACGGCGAACTGCTTGTACATCTGGCCGGCGAGCCCGCCCATGAAGGAGACCGGGATGAACACGGCGCAGAGCACCAGCACGATGGCGATGACCGGACCGGTCACCTCGCCCATTGCCTTGATCGCCGCCTGCTTCGGCGACAGTTTCTCCGTCGTCATCAGGCGCTCAACGTTTTCGAGCACCACGATGGCGTCGTCCACCACGATGCCGATCGCCAGCACCAGGCCGAACAGCGTCAGAAGGTTGATCGAGAAGCCGAGCACATACATGCCGGCGAAAGTGCCGATGATCGAGATCGGCACGGCAATGACCGGGATCAGCGTCGCGCGCCAATTCTGCAGGAAGACGAAGACGACGATGATGACGAGCAGGATCGCTTCGATGAAGGTGCGGCCCACCTCCTCGATCGACACCTGGATGAACTTGGTCGTGTCGTAAGGGATCTGATATGCAACGCCCTGCGGGAAGGATTTTTGCAGTTCGTCCAGGCGCCCCTTGAGCGCCGACATCGTGTTCAGCGCGTTGGCACCGGGTTGCAGATAGACGGCGATCGGGATGGCCGGCGTGCCGTTGAGGCTGCTCTGGACCGAATAGCTCTTGGTGCCGAGCTCGATGCGCGCGACGTCCTTCAGCCTCAGCGTCGCGGCGTTGGCGTCCGAGCGCAGGATGATATCGCCGAAGGCGTCGATGTCGGCCAGGCGCCCCTGCGTCGTCACCGTATAGGTAAAGGGCTGGGCGGTGTTGCTCGGCTGGTCGCCGAACCGGCCGGCGGCAAACTGCGAATTCTGCTCCTGGATGGCGGCCGAGACATCGCTCGGCGTCAGATTATACTGCGCCAGCTTGTCCGGCCGCAGCCAGATACGCATGGAATAGTCGATATCGCCAAGCAGATTGACGTCGCCGACGCCGGGAATGCGCTTGAGATCGTCGATGACATTGAGCAGCGCGTAGTTGCCGACGAAGGCCCGATCGTAGCGGCTGTCGGTCGAATACATCGCCACGAAGCCGAGGATCGAGGTCGAGCGCTTGGTGACGACGACACCGAGACGGGTCACGTCCTGCGGCAAGGTGGTGACGGCGCGCTGCACGCGGTTGTTGACGTTGATCGCCGCCTGGTCCGGATCGGTGCCAAGCGCGAAGGTGACCGTGATCTGCATCGCGCCGCTATTGGAGTTCGACGACTGCATGTAGAGCATGTTTTCGACGCCGTTGATCTGCTGCTCCAAGGGAGCAGCAACGGTCTGGGCGACGGTTTCGGCGCTGGCACCGGGATAGGTGGCGGTGACGACCACCTGCGGCGGTGTCAACTCGGGATACTGCGCAATCGGCAGGAGGCGGATGCAGACGGCGCCCGCAAGCAGGATGACGATCGAGATCACCGCCGCGAAAACGGGGCGATCGATGAAGAATCTGTTTCCCAACATCAGTTCTGCACTACCTTGTTCGCGTCACTGGGCGCAGCGGCTGCCGCCGCCTGCACGGGCGCGCCGGGGCGCACCTTGATGATGCCTTCGACGATCAGCCTGTCGCCGGCATGAAGGCCCGACAGGACGAGCCAGTTGCCGCCGATCTTCTGGCCGAGGGTCACCGGATTGACATGCGCCTTGCCGTCCTTGTCGATCGTATAGACGAACTGCCCCTGCGGGCTCTGCATCAGCGCCACTTCCGGAACGGTGATGGCATTGTCGAGCGAGACGCCGGTAACGGTGGCGCGCACGAACTGGCCGGGCAGCAGCCGACGGGTGGGATTGTCCACCACGGCGCGGGCCTGCAGCGTGCCGGTCGAGGCGTCGATCGTGGACGAGGTAAAGTCGACGACGCCGTCATGGTCATAGGACGTGCCGTCGCCGAAGGAGATCTTCACGCCAAGGTTCGGCGCTTCGCCCTTAGCCTTCTTGAGGTCGATCAGCCGGCGCACTTCGGCGGCCTGCGTATCCGAGAAGGAGAAATTGACATAGACCGGGTCGAGCTGGGTGATGCTGGTGAGCAGGCCGGTGTCACCCGTCGTGCCGATCAGGCTGCCTTCGGAGACCTGCTCCAGCGTGGTAATGCCGCCGACCGGCGCCGTGACCTTGGTATAGTCCAGATTGAGCTGCGCGGTCTGCACCTGCGCCCGGGCCGAGGCGACCGCGGCGTCCGCCAACTGGCGTGTGGAAATCGCGTCGTCCCGCGCCTTCTGCGTGACGGCGTTCTGGTCGAAGAGGTTGATGTTGCGCTTTTCCTCACGCTGCGCCTGGGTCAGCTGCGCGTCGGCCTGCTGCAACTGCGCCTGAGCCTGCGCAAGCGTCGCCTCATAGGAGGCGGGATCGATCAGGAACAGCACGTCGCCGGCCTTGACCTCGGCACCTTCGACAAAATTCCTTTTCAACAGAATACCGCCGACACGCGCGCGGACATCGACTTGCCTATAGGCGGAGATGCGCGCAGCATATTCATAGGTGAGCTGCACGGTCTCGGGCTTGACGTCGACCACGGTCACCTGCGGCGGCGGCATTTGGCCCGCCTGCTGGGCAAGGGAGGAGTGTGCGCCGAGAAAGAGGACACCGGCTGCGAGAAAGCTGCTGCGCAAAAAGGAGCGGGGATGCGCCGTCATAAAAAATCACCACGAGTTTTGACATTTTTATTGCGTCGCAGCATACAAACATACATGAATGATTGTAAATATCAAATCGACGTGACCAATGGCATGAGGTTCGGGACGGCGCTCAAGTTCCCGGACAATATCATGTGAAATCAACCGCATGAGGCGAGATGAAATAAATTCTCGCCACATGCAAAAGTGGAAAGATCGAATGCGCAGGACCAAGGAAGATGCAGCCAAGACCAGGGAGGAGGTTTTGGCGGCCGCCGCCGAGGTTTTCTTTGAAAACGGCGTCAGCGGCTCCAGCCTCGACAAGATCGCCAGGCGCGCTGGCGTGACGCGCGGCGCGATCTACTGGCATTTCAAGGACAAGGCCGAGGTGCTGACGGCGCTGCACAGCGAAATCCGCCTGCCGCAGGAAGAACTCGTCGACCACGCAATCGAACATGGCCATGACGATCCGCTGAGCCTGATCGAACAGGCTTCTATCGAGGTTGTGCATATCCTGGCGAACGACGAACACCAGCAACGTATCTTCGCCATCATGATTCTCGGCTGCGAATTCACCGAGGACCCCTCTGACGCCGCCCAACGCATCATCACCGCCAATGCCGAAATGTACGAGAAGCTGCAGAAGCTGATCGACATGGCCGACCGGCAGGGCAAACTCGCGCCCGGCTGGACCGTCGACACTGCCGCCCGCGCCTTCCAATGCTGCATGAACGGCCTCTTTGCCGAATGGCTCCGCTCGGGAAAGTCGTTTCCGGTAATCGATGTCGGCGAAAGGCTGGTGTGGAGCGTGATCAGGTCGATGCGGCGAAACGCCAACTGAGCCCGGCAAGGATCATCTGGCTCGCGACAACTCCCGCGCTAGAGCTGGGCTTCGATCGCGGCCTTATCGACAATCGACCATACTCGCCAGATCTTCTCGCTACGAAACTCGTAGAATACGTTCTCGGTAAAGGACACTCTCTTCCCATTGACGGGCAAACCCAGGAACGTTCCCTTCGGCCTGCAGTCGAATTCCAGCCGGCTCGCTATATGAGGCGGGTCAGAAATCAGCAGCTGAATGGCAAAACGGAGATCCGGAATCTCGGAAAAGTCTCTCTCCAGCATCTGGCGATAGCCTGAGATCCCGACATTCTGGCCGTTGTGGGAGACGTCATCATCAACGAACTGCCCCAGCCTCGCCCAGTCCTGCGCATTCAGGCAGGCAATATAGCCTCGGTAGATATCGGAGAGGTCGGTTTTGACCATGGCAATTGCTCCCGCGCTTCTACAATAAAGTAGCACGGGGTGCGGGATCGGCGAACCGATGTTCGCCCGCTGCCTCCAAGCACGACGCCGCCGAATAGGGGCAGTCGCCCGCGATCAGCCGCCGTGCAGCATGGCGCGGCGGAAGGCTTCCAGCGTCTCGGCGCTGACATGGTGCTCGATGCCCTCGGCGTCGATCCGCGCCGTTTCGGCGCTGACGCCAAGCCAGCGCAGGAAGGCTTCAACCGTCTGATGGCGGGCGCGGATGTCCTGGGCGATCCTGTTGCCCGCATCCGTCAGGAAAACGCCGCGATAGGGCCGCCGCGACACGAGCCCGTCCTCGCAGAGCCGCGCCAGCATCTTGGCGACGGTCGGCTGCGATACGCCGAGCCTTGCCGCGATATCCACCTGCCGCGCCTCGTTGCCGTCATCGATAAGATCAGCGATCAGCTCGACATAATCCTCCACGAGAGCGCCACGCGTGGCCTCTCTCGTGTGCCGGAAACCCTCGGAATGCGTCTCCGCATCCAGCAACGGTTCGTCTCGTTGGATCGGCGGTCTTCTCGTCGGCAATAGGTCAGCTCCTCGCGAGTCCCGGTAAACTCGCTTTCATCTTTATAGCACCGGCTTCAATCTTGAAAGTGGTGGCATAAACGGATGCCGCCTTCGCGGCTCAAGGCATTTCCCGCTACGCCCGAATTTCGTGCGCCCAGTTACCCGCTCGTCGCGTTCGCTGCAACTGTCGAGCCGATTTTGCCGAATGCGGCGGTGGAGAACTCCTTCTCCCTCATGCTGAGGACCAACGGTACCGCAGCGCGGATAAAGACAGCATCATCGCGAACCACAAGGCAGCACCGCCATATAATGCCGAATCTATGAAATATAGCCTATTGCATAATGTTGATATCCAGCATATTTCTTTAGACAGATCATAGCTCAATCCCCCGGAGCACTCCCGTATGACGCAGATTCAAGACACTGCCGCGCCGCGCGCATGGAAATTCGCCAGCCCGGACGAAGACGCACGTCCAAGTCTTCCCGAGGTCAACGCCACCGTTCATGTCCCGCACACAGGCACCTGGATCCGGCGGCTTCTCGCCTTCATGGGGCCGGGTTACATGGTCTCCGTCGGCTATATGGATCCGGGCAACTGGGCGACCGATCTCGCCGGCGGCGCGCAATTCGGCTACACCCTGCTTTCGGTCATCATGCTGTCGAACCTGATGGCGATCCTGCTGCAGGCGCTCTCCGCCCGGCTCGGCATCGCTACCGGCCGCGATCTGGCGCAGGCCTGTCGCGATCATTATCCGAGGCCGGTCAATCTGGCCCTGTGGTTTGCCTGCGAACTCGCCATCATCGCCTGCGACCTCGCCGAGGTCATCGGCACGGCGATCGCGCTGCAACTGCTCTTCGGCATTCCGCTGATCGGCGGCGCGCTGATCACCGCGCTCGACGCCTTCCTGCTGCTGCTTCTGATGAACAAGGGCTTCCGCTTTCTCGAAGCCTTCGTCATCGCGCTGCTGATCGTCATCTCCGTCTGTTTCGCCGTGCAGATCGCCGCGGCAGCGCCGCCGGTCGCCGCTATCCTGCACGGCTTCATCCCCTCGCCTGAGATCGTCACCAATCACGAGATGCTCTACATCGCCATGGGCATCATCGGCGCCACCGTCATGCCGCATAATCTCTATCTGCACTCCTCGATCGTGCAGACCCGCGCCTATAAGCGCGATGACGAAGGCCGCCGCGACGCCATCAAATGGGCGACGGCCGACAGTACAATCGCCCTGATGCTGGCGCTCTTCGTCAATGCCGCGATTCTGGTCGTCGCCGCCGCCGCCTTCCACGACAGCGGACATGCCGATGTCGCCGAAATCGGCCAGGCCTACGAACTGCTGTCGCCGCTCCTCGGCCTTGGCATTGCCTCGACCCTCTTTGCCGTGGCGCTGCTTGCCTCCGGCCTCAATTCCACCGTGACGGCGACGCTTGCCGGCCAGATCGTCATGGAAGGTTTCCTGCGCCTGCGTATTCCGCACTGGGCAAGGCGGCTTTTGACCCGCGGTCTCGCAATTATTCCAGTTATTTTTGTTACCGCATTTTATGGTGAAAAAGGCACTGCCGACCTGCTGGTGCTAAGCCAGGTTGTGCTCTCCATGCAGCTGCCCTTTGCAGTCATCCCATTGGTCCAATTCGTCACGGATCCCAAGAAAATGGGCAAATTCGTCGTGCCCAGGAGCGTTGCCATCCTCTCCTGGCTGGTCGCCGCAATTATCCTGGCACTGAACTTCAAGCTGCTTTACGACACCATCTTCGGTTGACGAATCGCCCGCGAAGCGCGAATCTGACCCTGTGGACGATCACGGCAATTAACAGACTCGTAATATTTGCCTAGATTTCGCCATGATTTGCCCTAGTTTGGGCCCACCGCAGTCTGCAGGGTTCCTCACTTCATGGCCGAAAGTCCATTGCGCGTCCAATTTCCTGCAGAGGCTGCGATTCAGGCGCAGCCTCATCATGAATTTCACGTTCCCTTTCTGCCGCGCTCTGCCCATCTTCGCCATCTGATCGCCATCGGCATTGCCGGCACGGCGTCCTTCGGCCTTCTCGCCACCGTCCTCTACCCGCTGCTGGCCCGCCACACGATCGAGCAGGCCGTGCCGATGCGAACGGCCCAGCTCGTCCAGTCGCAGCCAGCAACGCCCAAGAGCAACCGCCTTGCCACGAAACAGCGTTTCGACGGCGCCCGCTTCGCGCAGGTGGCGGAAAAGCTTTCGAGCGGCGAAACCCGCATCTTCACCTATCATCGCACCACGCTGGTCTTCAAAGCCGAGGATACCGAGCCCTCTGCCGGCGATGCCCGGGCGATCAACGCAGCCTATGGCGGCGATATGCGCGCCGAGACCGCCTTGTTCTCGCCGCCGGCGCTCACCGAGATCCGCCACGGCATCTATCCGCAGAACAACCATTACGATTCAGTCCGGCGCTCACGCTTCCCGATCAGGGGCGTGCCGTTGAATGTCAGCGTCTCGAGAGCGACTGCCGGCGAATCCGGTCGCGAGTTCAAGAGGCTGGTTTCCATGCCCAAGGACCGCCAGGACCTGCAGGATATCCTCGCCTCCGCCGGTCTCGACGCGGATGCCGGCGACGAGTTGCAGCGTGCCCTGGAGACCGATGCGGTTTCGCCCGGTGACAGAGTGGAACTGCTTCTGGAGAAAAAGACCGCCGACGCACGGCCGAAACTGATCATGGCCCGCCTCAGCGGCGGCAAGACGCCGGAGCGCATCGTCGCCCGCGACGACGCCGATGGTTTCGTGCCGATGAACGACGACCGGCTGTTTTCCACGCTCTATAGCGAGAGCCAGGCCGACGCGCCGTCCTCTTCGGAAGTCGCAGCCGTCGATCTCAAGGGTGTCGACGATGATAATGAATCGACAATCGACGCCAAGCTGGAAAAGGCCGGCCTTTCCGAGGCAAGCGCTGCCCAGCTGATGAAGCTCGCCAAAGCCAACGGCATTTCACTGACCGGCGGCGACAACGCACCCGACAGCGTCGACCTTTTGTCCCGCAAGGCGGACAACGGCAAAAGCGAGCTGATGTTCATCGAATTCCATACCGATGGCGATACGCACCGCTACTATCTGCACAAGGGAAGCGGCGAAGGCCCCTCGGAATTCTATGACGAGGGCGGCCATTCCGTTGCCAAGGTGCTGAACCACCGTCCCGTACCCAACGGCAAGCTCGGCGACGGTTTTGCCTGGCGCATTCATCCTATTCTGGGCGTCAAGAAGTTCCACAACGGCGTCGATTTCCGCGCGCCGATGGGCAGCCCGATCATGGCGGGAGGCGACGGCGTCGTCGAAAAGATTTCCTGGGAAACGGGCTACGGCAAATATGTCCGCATCCGCCACGACGGCGGTTACGAGACCACCTATGCCCATATTTCCGCAACGCCATCCGACCTGCATGTCGGTGAACGCGTCACCCAGGGCCAGGTCATCGCCTATGTCGGCTCGACCGGTTATTCCACCGGCCCGCATCTCTACTACGAACTGCGCGTCAACGGCCGCTACGAAAACCCGCTGACCGCCCAACTCCCGGCCGGCACCAATCTCACCGGCAAGTCGCTCGACAATCTGCGCTCGCAGGTCAGCCACGTCGACAACATCATGAGCTATCTCGACGTCCCTGCCGAACGCGAGCCGCCACCACCCCCACCCTTCTTCGGCTTCGGGCGCGGCCCCGGACCAGGTCCCGGCGGCAACTTCGGCAGTCCTTGACGACGATCATTTGCTGGCACATTGTCGGCAAATAGGCTATCTACTGACTATCTGACCAGGTAGAAGCCATGAGTAAGCAAAGCAGACAGTTGCCAAAGAGCGACAAGACCGCCGTTCATCAGGGTGGTCGATGGAGCCTTGAGACCGCCAAGGCGCGGTTTAGCGAGGTCGTCCGCCATGCCCGCGACGATGGTCCGCAGCGGGTAAGTGTGCGCGGGCGTGAAGCTGTCGTCATCATGAGCGTCGAGGACTACGACCGCCTGATGCCAGCGAAGCCCAAGTTGCCTCTTGTTGACTTCATGGAAAGCCTCAGCCTTTCCGAGTTGGATGTGGAGCGCGAGAGCGACACCGGCAGGGACATCGAGCTTTGATCGGCTGGCTGCTCGATACGAACGTCGTTTCGTCTCTGCTCAACCGAAATGGCGCCCCTTCCGTCAAAGATTGGGCTCGCTCCCAGCCGGAAGAGAGCCTGTTCATCAGCATCCTGACGATCGCTGAATACGATAAAGGCATCTACAATCTGCCGGATGACCATCCGGATCGCTCCCGTCATCTGGCATCCCGCGATGCCTTGCTGGAGCGTTTCGCCGACCGAATTCTGCCGGTTAGCGATCCTATTATTCGGCGCTGGGGCATGATTTCCGGGACGATCAAGCGCCGGACGAAGCATTTTCCGTCTGTGATCGACACGATGCTGGCCGCCACCGCCATGGAATACGACCTGTTTTTCACCACGCGCAACATTGCCGACGTGAACCACACAGGCGCGGCACTTTTCAATCCGTGGAACGACGATCCGTCGAACTTCCCCATAGGCAAGGGGAAGCGACTGTAAAAGAGTCGCAGGCTATCGCACCATCATGCGCGGGGTCTCCCGAAGGGATGATCAGGCGCAGAATACTGTGTGCGCCCGACCACCCCCTGGCCCCTCCAACCTACAGAAGCTTCTCCAGTGTGATCGGCAGTTCGCGGATGCGCTTGCCGGTGGCATGGAAGACCGCATTGGCAATGGCCGGAGCGACACCGACGATCGCCAGTTCGCCGACCGCCTTGCCGCCGAGCACGGAGGCATGGGGGTCGGGAATGCCGACATTGATCACCTCGATATCGGGGATATCGGCGTTGGTCGGCACGAGATAGTCGCCGAGATTGTTGTTGATGACGCGCGCGTAACGTCCATCGACAATGCCCTCCTCGAGCAGCGCCTGGCCGATACCCATGATGATGCCGCCTTTCCACTGGCTTTCGGCAAGCTTCGGATTGTAAAGCCGGCCTGAATCAAGCGCCGAGACGACGCGCGAGACGCGTACAGTGCCGAAATCCTCGTCGACCCACACTTCAATGAAATGCGCGCACCAGCTATGCAGCGAATACTCGCCCTCCGTCGGCGACCGCATGGTCGCGATGGTCGAGAAGTTGCGGTAGATATCCGCCTTGCTTTGCTTGTCGTCCGGCAAGGTGTTGCGCAGCACCTCGATCTTGTCGCGACCGATCTGCCGCAACAGATCGGCAATGGCGATACCGTCGCCGCCATCGCGCGGCGGCAGGATGCGGCCTTCGGAGACGGTCAGCGTATTGGCCTGAAGATCGCGAAGCGGCGAATTGGGATCGTTGATCGCAAGGCCCACGAGCTCATCGCGGGCGGCGATCGCCGCCTTGTAGACGGCACCGGTCATCAGGTTGGCGAGCTGCGAGCCGCCGGCGACCGGCGCGCGCGGCAGGGCGGAATCGCCGAGCTTGACGCGGATCTGCTCGATCGGAATGCCGAGCGTTTCCGCCGCCGTCTGCGCCAGGATCGTATAGGTCCCCTGCCCCATGTCGATGCCGCTGCTTGCCACCTCCGCCGATCCGTCGGCCAGGATCCGCACCAGCGCCTCGCCCGGCGTGCGGCGCACCGGATAGGTGCCGGCACCGACGCCCCAGCCGATCAACTGCTTGCCGTGGCGCATCGAGCGCGGTGCATGCGAGCGCTTCGCCCAGCCGAACGCCTTCGCGCCAGCATCGAAAGCCTCGCGCAATTGCCGCGTCGACCAGGGCTTGTCCGCCTCCTGATCCCGCTCGGCATAGTTCAGCAGCCGAATTTCCAGCGGGTCCATGCCGAGTTCATAGGCAAGCTCGTCCATGGCGCTTTCGATGCCGAAGGCGCTCGGGTTTTCGCCGGGAGCGCGCAGGGCACCGGGCTTGACTGTATTCACCCTTACGATGTTCTGCTGCGACGAGAGATTGGGCGTCGCATACATGATCGCAGTGACCACACCCAGCGGCTCGACGGCCACATCACCCATCGACGTCTCGTTGGCGCCGGTCTGGACGATGGAGGTGAGCTTGCCGTCCTTTGTGGCGCCGAGTGCGATCGTCTGACGCGTGCCGGGACGTCCACCGAAAGACGTGAAAGTCTGCGGCCGGGTGATGACCAGCTTGACCGGACGGCCAAGCAGCTTCGCCGCCATGACGCCGACCGCGCCGTGCGGCAAGGCGAGTGCCTTGGAGCCGAAGCCGCCGCCGATATAGGGCGAGATCATCCGCACATTCTCGAAGGGCACGCCGAACCATTCGGCATAGGTGCGTGCCATGCCGTCGATCCATTGGCTGGCCTCCCAAAGGGTCAGCCTGTCGCCGTCCCACTTGGCGATCAGCCCATGCGGCTCGATCGGCACGTTGTATTCGCGCGGCGTCTTGTATTCCGCTTCGATCCTGACGGGCGCGGCGGCAAGGGCGGCTGCGGCATCGCCCCATTCCTTGGTCATCGGGTCGAGCGGAAAACCCTCGCCACCCTTCGGATCCTCAAGGCTATAGACGGCCGGCGCTTCCTCATAGCTCACCTTCACCAACGCCGCCGCCGCCGTTGCCTGCTCGAAGGTTTCGGCAACGACGATGGCGACATGCTGGCCGCTATAGGTGATGTCACTGGTCAGCGCCCGGTACGGGCCTTCCGGACCTGGCGTATCGAGCCAGGTGGTCGGCGAGTTCAGATCCGGCATGGTGTCCGGCGTCAGCACCAGCAGGACGCCCGGCGCGGCTTCCGCCGCCGAGATATCAATGCTGGTGATGCGGCCGGCGGCTATCGTGCTTTGCACCATTACCCCATGGGCGAGCCCCTCGAGATCACGCTCGACGGCATAATCGGCCTCGCCCTTGATCTTTGCGGTGCCGTCAAGGCGCGACAGGCGTCCGCCGAGAGCACCGTCAGCTGCGCCGTGCTTTCTGGTTTCCATGATGGTCATACTATCTCTCCCATCGTCAGGATGGCGCGCTCGACGACACGCGGCGCAAGCTCGATCTTGTAGTGATTGGCGCCATGATCGACGGCGCCTTCGACAGCAAACAGGCTGGCGCGCTTGACCGCACCCGCCTCCAGCACCTTGCCCCTCAAAGCCGCTTCAACGGCGTGGGCGCGCCACGGCTTGGTCGCGACACCGCCAAGCGCCACCCTGATATCGCGAATGGTTCTGCCATCCGCCTCCAGCTCGAGGCCAACAGCAGCGCTCGCCGCCGCAAACTCATAGGACTGGCGGTCGCGAACCTTGAGATAGGTCGAGCGACGCGCGGCGGCGGATGCCGGAATCGTTACTGCGGTGATCATTTCGCCAGGCGAGATCGCATGCTCCCGCTCGGGGGTCGTGCCCGGCACAAGGAAAAACTCATCGATCGCTGCCTGACGGCTGCCCAGATGCACGACGGCGTCGAAAGCCACCAAGGCGACAGCAAGATCACCGGGATTGGTGGCGATGCAGGCGTCGCTGGTGCCGAGAACCGCATGATTGCGGGTGATCCCGCCGACGGCGGAACAGCCGGATCCCGGCGCGCGCTTGTTGCAAGCGGCAAAGGTCGCGGGATCGCGGAAATAGGGACAGCGCGTGCGCTGCATCAGATTGCCGCCGATCGTCGCCATGTTGCGGATCTGCGCCGAGGCCGCCAGCGACAGTGCCTCTGATACGGCGGGGAACTGCGCCTTGATATTGGCATCGTCGGCGACGCGGCTCATCTTTGCCAGCGCACCGATGGTAACGCCTTGATCGGTAAGAGCGATGGCATCAAGGCCGGAGAGATGGGTGATATCCACCACCGTCCCGGGCTCGGCAATACCGCATTTGGCAAGGTCGAGCAGCGTGGTACCGCCGGCGAGCAATGCGACGGCGGAAGAGGCGCTGGCCTGCCGGGCTTCATCGACGGAGCCGGCGCGGAGATAGGAAAACTCTTTCATCGGGCGGCCTCCGCGGCTTCGCGCACGGCGGCGACGATATGCGGATAGGCACCGCACCGACAGAGATTGCCGGCCATATACTCGCGGATTTCATTGTCGGTGCCGGCATGGCCCTCGCGGATGCAGGCAACCGCCGACATGATCTGCCCCGGCGTGCAATAGCCGCACTGGAAGGCATCATGTTCGAGGAAGGCGGCCTGGACGGGATGCAAGTCGCCGTTTTCAGCGGCCAGACCCTCGATCGTGGTCACCTTGCGGCCTTCGGCCTGGGCGGCCAGCGTCAGGCAGGAAAGCACGCGCTCGCCGTCGACATGGACGGTACAGGCACCGCACTGGCCCTGGTCGCAGCCTTTCTTGGTGCCGGTCAGACAGAGATGCTCACGAAGGGCATCGAGAAGCGTCACGCGCGGATCGAGCGAAAGCTCGTGCTCGCGCCCATTGATATCGAGATGGACGGTGGTCATCAGGTCACTCCCTGTTCGGGTCTTCATCTTGCAATTGGCAGTCGTTGGCATTGACCGGTCATGGCATCCGCTCTTGACGTCAGCCGGGCCGGCTCCAGATCATCAGACTACGCGCGTTGGCCGGCGCATGCGGCTTGCGGTGGGGCGCCCGGGGGGCCGCGCTTTCACCGTCCCAGATCCTGTCATCGGACAGCAATGGCGTCTTGGCCCTTTATGCGATAACAATCCTCTGCTACTCCAGATTAAACGGAGGCGCCTCCGTTTATTATCCTAGAGACTTGTCCGATGTCGTCAAGTCGCAATCCGCATGGAGCGAGAATTGGCGTCCAAGCCATCGACAGAGCCGAAGGACCAGACACCGCCAGCCGGTAAAAGCCTGCGCGCGGATGCACGACGCAATCGTGACAAGCTCATCGAAACCGCGGCGCAAGCCTTCGCCGATCACGGCACCGCCGCCTCGCTCGAAGATATCGCCCGACGCGCCAGCGTCGGCGTCGGCACGCTCTATCGCCATTTTCCCACCCGCGAACATCTGGTCGAGGCGGTCTACCGCCATGAGGTCGAGGCGCTCTGCGACGCGGCCGAGGAGCTTTCACGCGAGCTTACACCCGATCGGACTTTGGAAGAATGGATGCACCGTTTCGTTGGCTACATCGCCACCAAGCGCGGCATGGGCGACAGCCTGCGCATCCTGCTCAACAGCAATTCCGAACTCTTCGCCGACAGCTATGGCAAGGTCCCGATCGTACTCGCCAGCCTGATCGCGCGGGCGGTGGCCGACGGCTCGATCCGCGCCGACGTCGACAGCACGGATGTGCTGCATGCACTGTCGGGCACCTATTCCATGCCCAACTCCCCCGAATGGCACGACCGCTCCCGCCGCCTCGTCGGCCTGCTGATGGATGGTCTGCGCTGGGGGGCGCCGGGGGCCTGATAATCCACGGAAGTGTTCCTATATCTTTTTGAATGCCGATGGTCAGGCACATGCGAGGAGCCCATCATGTCCGAAAAACCGGTCAAAATCCCCGGCCCCGATCACCCCATCACGATCGAGGACACGCATGCCCATGTCACCGTTTCGGTCGCTGGCAAGGTCATCGCCGATACACGGGAAGCGCTGTCGCTGAAGGAAGCCTCCTATCCGGCAGTCCTTTACATCCCGCGCAAGGATGTCGACATGTCGGCCCTCGAGAGGACCGACCACGCGACCTACTGCCCCTATAAGGGCGACTGCGCCTATTACAGCATTCCGGCCAGCGGCGAGCGTTCGGTGAATGCGATCTGGACCTACGAAAATCCCTATCCTTCCGTCGGCCGGATCAGGGATTACATGGCTTTCTACCCCGATCGCGTCGATGCGATCAGGGTGGAGGCTTAAAGCGTCAGCCCGCTGGTCGCGTCGAAGACATAGACCTGATCGGGATTGACGGTGACCTTCAATTGCTCGCCGTAGCGAACCGGGGCCTCGCCGTCGACGACGGCGGTCACCTGCTCGCCGGCAAGATCGAACAGCACATGCGTCTGCGCGCCGGTCGGCTCGACCAGCAACGTCTGGCCAGTCAGCGGTGAACCATTGCCGGTCAGGCTGAGATGCTCCGGCCGCAGGCCGATCTTCACGCTCTGGCCGGGCTGCACCTTGCGTTCGCTGGCGATGCGTAGCGGCGTGCCGTCCGTCAGCCGCACGGAAGCCGAACCGTTGACGCCCTCCACCACGCCATCGAGGAAATTCATCGCCGGCGAGCCGATGAAACCGGCAACGAAAAGATTGGCCGGCTGGCGATAAAGCTCGATCGGCGTGCCCTGCTGCTCGATCCGGCCCTGGTTCAGAACGACGATGCGGTCGGCAAGCGTCATGGCCTCGATCTGATCGTGGGTAACGTAGATCGAGGTCGTCTGCACCTTCTGATGCAGCGCCTTGATCTCGGAGCGCATCTGCACGCGCAGCTTTGCATCAAGGTTCGACAAGGGCTCGTCGAACAGGAAGACGGCGGGGTTGCGCACGATGGCGCGGCCCATGGCGACGCGCTGGCGCTGACCGCCGGAGAGCTGCGCCGGCTTGCGGTCGAGCAGCTTGGTAAGGTCGAGCATGCGCGCGGCTTCGTTCACCCGCTGCTCGATCACCGGCTTCGTCTCGCCCGAGAGCTTCAGATTGAAGCCCATGTTCTCGGCGACGGTCATGTGCGGATAAAGCGCATAGGACTGGAAGACCATAGCGATGTTGCGCTCGCGCGGCGTCATGGCGTTGACCACCTGCCCGCCGATCGAGACGTCACCGTCGGTGATTTCCTCCAGCCCAGCGATCATGCGCAACAGGGTCGATTTCCCGCAGCCGGAGGGACCGACGAGCGCGATGAACTCGCCGTCGTCGATCGCCAGCGAGATATCGTGGATGACCGCCAGCGCGCCATAGGCCTTGTGGATATTGTGCAGTTCGACGGATGCCATGCTTTTTGCTCCGATGGGGCTCAGGACTTCACGGCACCGGCGGTGAGACCCGCGATGATGTGTTTCTGCGCCAGGAAGAAGACGATGATGGTGGGCAGGATGGTGAGCGTGATGAAGGCCAGCACCAGTTCCCATTCCGTGCCGAATTCGCCGCTATAGACCATCATGCCGAGCGGCCAGGGATAGATCGAATCCGAGTTCAGCATGATCAGCGGCAGGATGTAGCTATTCCAGCTGCCGACGAAGGAGATGATGCTGACGGTGGCGATGATCGGCCGGGAGAGCGGCAGCGAGATATGCCAGAAGAAGCGGATATAACCGCAACCATCGACAAAGGCCGCCTGGAACAATTCTTCCGGGAGGTTCCGAAAATAGTTTCGGAACAGAAGAATGCTCATGCCCAGGCCGAAGGCCACCTGCGGCAACACCACGCCCCAATAGGTATTGAGCAAGCCGAGATCACGGATGCGGATGAACAGCGGCAGGATCGCCGTTGCCGCCGGAAACATCAGCCCGATCAGGAAATAGTTGAGCAGGAAGTTCGAGCCGAAGAATTTGATATGCGCGAAGGCGAAGGCCGCCATCGCCGAGACCGATACCGTGAGAAACACGGTCAGCACCGCGATGATCAGCGAGTTCATCATCTGCCGCCAGTAGCGGTCGCCGAACAGGATGCCGGTATAGTTCTCGAAATGCCACTCGGCTGGCAGGCCGAAGGGATTGACCCGGAGATCCCCCAGCGACTTGAAGCCGCCGAGCATGGTCGTGAGCAGCGGGATCAACACGATGGCGGCGATGATGGTCAACGACGCATAGAGATAGATCTTCGTGCCGATCTTCAGTCGAACGGATGAGGCGATATCAGTCATTGCGCATAAATATCCGTTTGTAGCCGAAGGCGAGGGTGACGCAGATGACGAACAGCACAACGCCGACGGCGCTGCCGAGGCCGACCTGCATGCGGGTGACGCCGAAATTGTAGAGGAAGGTCACCATCGTCTGCGTCGAGTTGAACGGTCCGCCGCCGGTAAGCGGCATGATCATATCGAAGAGCTGCAGCGAGCCGACAACCGCGAAGAACACCGACAGGCGTAAGGTCGAGCCGAGCAGCGGCAGCGTGACATAGCGGAATTTCTGCCAGCCGGTGGCGCCGTCGATTTCAGCCGCTTCCAGCACACTCTTGTCTAGGGATTGCAGCCCGGCGATAAACAGCATCATGTGGAAGCCGAAATATTTCCATACGATCACGCCAAGCACCGCGTACATCGCCAGATCCTTGTCGGCGAGCACGTAGGGCGTGGCGGTTCCGAGGAAGTGCGCGATCGCGGCAAACAGGCCGTAGTCGCCATCATAAACGAAGCGCCAGATCAGGCCTGCTGCCACTTCCGCCAGCACGTAGGGCAAAAAGAAGATCAGCCGAAAGAGCACGACACCGTGAATACGGTGCGCCAGCATGGTCGCGAGCCAAATCGCAAGCGGCACCTGCACGGCGATCGACACCACGATAATCAGCGCGTTGTTCTTGAGCGAGGTCAGGAACGCGGCATTCTTGAACAGCACCTGGAAATTACGCAGGCCCACAAACTCCGTCGGCAATCCGTAGCCATTCCATCGGTAAAGGCTGTACCAGGCGGCCTCTCCCATCGGCAGAATGACGAAGATGGAGAACAGCAGAAGCGCCGGCGGCAGAAACAGCAGGATGACGGGCATGCGACCGCGCGCGGCCGGCGATTTTCGTCGCGCCGCAGGTCTCGCTCTAGAGATGGGCCGGATAGCGGTCGTTGCGCTGACATCGGTCATGGACAGTCTCGACATTTGCAATTCGAAAGAGGAATGGCGCCGGCGAAGATGGTTTGCCGGCGCCCGCCGAAGTTAGAGCTGATCCTGCTCGAAAGCGTCCTGGACCTGCTGCGCGCCGTCCTTCGGCGTGATCTGGCCCGAGACGATGCCGACCGCGACGTCGTTGACGACACGGCCGACGGAAGGGCCGAGATCCTGATCGAAGAAGTTCTGGTGCCAGGTCGAATGCGCCAGCTGTTCGGCGGCGTCGCCCATCAGCGGCCCCTTGACGCCGTCTTCGGAGCCGACCGTCGCCGGAATGAGCATGCCGGCCTGCGCCATCGTGCGTTCATTCTCCGCATTGGTGAGATAGGCAAGAAAATCGAGCGCTTCCGGCGGGGCCTTCTTGGTCACGGCCCAGCCGTTCAGGCCGCCGAGCGTATCGGTCGCGAGACCGGCACCGCCGGTGACCGCCGGGAAGGCGAAGCGGCCGACATTGTCGTCGGCCAGGCCCTTGCCGTCACCGGAATTGGTGCGCTGGTTGGCGACGGTATTTTCGAAACCGAGGATCATCGCGGCCTTGCCATCGCCGAAGATGCCGAGCGCCTGCGGCCAGGTGGCGCCAAGATAGCCCGGCTGGAACGGCTCGAGCTTGCCGAGCTCTGCGAGCTGCTCGCCCGCCTTGATGATCGCCGGATCGTTGAAGCCGTTGCCCTGGCCGGTCTTGGCCGCGGTGAAGACCGGCTGGCCGCCGTCGCGCATCACCAGATAGCTCCAGTAGAAGTGGATCGGCCACTTCTCGCCGCCACCGCCGGCAATCGGTGCAATACCGGCCGCCTTGATCTTCTTGACCGCGGCCAGATAGTCGTCCCAGGTCTTGATGGCAGTGGCGTCGACGCCGGCCTTGGCGAAGAGCGCCTTGTTGTAGAAGAAGGAAACCGTGCCGAGCTTGTAGGGTACGGCGCTGATCTTGTCGTCGAAGGTGAGACCCTTGACCGCCGCCGGATTATAGGCCTTCAGCCAGGCGCCGTCCTTGGCGTTCATCGCCGCGGTCAGGTCCATCAGCGTGCCGGTCTGCTCCTGCTGCTTCAGCACGCCGCCGCCCCAGCTGAAGAAGAAATCCGGTGCGTCGCTCGATTGCAGCAGCGTCGGCAGCTTTGCCTTGAACGCCTCGTTCGCCAGGAACTGCATCTGGATCTTCACGCCCGGATGCTGGGCTTCATACTGATCGGCGATCTTGCGCCAGACGGCCACATAGTTTGGATCGGTTTCGAGATGTAGCCACTTGACGACCGTGTCAGCCGCGGCGCTGGTCGCGCCGGAAAGCATCGCAAGTCCCGTGGCAGCAGCAATGGCGGCAATACGCACGCCGCGAAGGGCCTTCGCCCCACGTTCATAAAACATGATTGTCTCCTCCCAAGGGAACAACAGCCTCTATATTTTTTCCCTTATGCGGATTAATTCAACGGAGCTTTGCTGAAATGTCAACCACCATTCCTAAATTTTCGGCAAAATCGGCCCGAGCGGCTTGACATCAGACTGTAAGCATAGGCTATTTAATTCGCATCCCGTCAAAAATACCAGGCCGCAACCGAGCGGAAACGTCATTCGGTACCATTCTCATGAAAACAGCAGATCCCGAGCTTATGCGGGCGATAAACCGCTTCAATGTGCTGGATACGATCCGGCGAGCGGGTTCCATCGCACGTATCGAAATCAGCGAAAGCACCCAGCTTTCCACCACCACGGTTTCGGCCATCACCGCTTCGCTCCTCGATGACGGCCTGATCCTGGCCCGCACCGAAGGCGATCTGCGTGAGGCCGCCGCCCGTGGCCGGCCGCGCGTCATGCTGGAGCTCAATCCGGACGCCGCCCGTGTCGTCGGCGCAAAGATCGCCGCCAACCGCATGGTCTTCGTCGTCGCCGATTTCCGCGGCGAGGTCTTGTCGACGCTGACGCTTGCCCTTCGCGTCGACCGCCAGCCGATCAGCGTCATTGCCGACCTGATCGAAGATGGCGTGCGCCGCTGCGTCGTCGATGCCGACCTGGCGCTGGACGAGATCGATTCCGTTTGCCTCGGCCTGCCCGGCGTCATCGAGCACCGCACCGGCCATGTTCGCTCGAGCCCGATCTTCCGCGAGAGCGGCGTCGATTTCGCCAGAGAAATGTCCGAACGATTGGGCGTCCCCACCATCGTCGAGAGCGATGCCCATGCCATCACGCTGGCACACCACTGGTTCGGCCAGGCACGGGACCTCGACGACATGGTGCTGGTGTCGCTGGAGCAGACGCTCGGCCTTGGCGTCTTGCATGCCGGCCAGCTCTTTCGCGGCGCTGGCGGCCTGAGCCACAATCTTGGTGATCTTGTTCTTGGCATAGGACCGCAAGGCACAGTGAGGCTTGCAAGCCTTGCCGGCGAAAGCGCCATTCTCGGCGATCAGCCGAACGGCCGTTTTGCCGAAGCCATTCGCCTCGGACGCGGCATGGCACATGCGAAAACCCTGATCGCCGCCGAGGACAACGCGTTGATCAATGCAGCCATCCGCGCCGGCGAGGCCTGCGGCATGGCACTCGCCAACATCGTCACGCTCTTCGCGCCGCCACGCGTCATTCTTGTGGGATCGAGCCTGGCGCTCGGCCAGCCTTTCCTCGACAGCCTCCGGGAAGCCTATTCCCTGGCGATCCCGCCCTCGATCAAGGGGGTGACGGAACTCGTCTTCGACCAGTCGACGGACGAAACCTGGGCGCAGGGTGCGGCGGTCGTCGCACTGCGCGAGCTCTATGAATCGCCTTGGGGAACGACGGGGCCGGCATCGGCCCTCTGACCCGCAAGGACGGACAAGCATTTCATTTGGAGGAAGTTTTATGGAAAAGGTCGGCATTGGCATTATTGGCTGCGGGAACATTTCCGGCGCCTATCTCAAAGCGATGAAATCGTTTCCCATTCTCGACATCAAAGGCGTCGCAGACCTCAATCGCGAACTGGCCGAAGCCAAAGCCGCCGAATTCGGTCTGAAGGCCGTCGATATCGCAGCCCTCTTCGCCGATCCCTCGATCGAGATCATCGTCAACCTGACCATTCCGAAGGCGCATGTCGCCGTCGGCTTGCAGGCGCTCGACGCCGGTAAGCACACCTATTCGGAAAAGCCGCTCGGCATCAATTTCGCCGAGGGCAAGACGCTCGCGGATGCCGCCGCCGCCAAGGGCCTGCGCATCGGCGCGGCCCCCGACACCTTCCTCGGCGGCGGACACCAGACGGCGCGCTCCATCATCGACGAAGGCGCGATCGGCATTCCGGTCGGCGGCACCGCCACCTTCATGTGCCCCGGCCATGAACGCTGGCATCCGAATCCGGCTTTCTATTATGAAGTCGGCGGCGGGCCGATGCTCGACATGGGTCCCTATTACATCACCGACCTCGTCAACCTGCTCGGCCCGGTCTCCCAGGTCGCGGGCTTTACCGTGACGCCGCGCAAGGAGCGCATCATCACCAGCGAACCACGCAACGGCGAGCACATCCCCGTGCATGTGCCGACCCACGTCGCCGGCGTCATGGCCTTTGCCAGCGGTGCCGTCGTGCAGATCGGCATGAGCTTCGACGTTGCCGGCCACAAGCATGTGCCGCTCGAGGTCTACGGCACCGAAGGCACGCTGATCGTGCCCGATCCGAACCATTTCGGCGGCGAGGTCGAGTATCTGAGGAAGGGTGGCCAGTTCGAGGGGCGCGAGGTCACGGCGCCCTATGCCGACGGCAATTATCGCTCGCTCGGCGTCGCGGATCTCGCCCACGCCATCCGCTCCAACCGGCCGCATCGCGCCAATGGCAGCCTGGCGCTGCATGTGCTCGAGGTCATGGAAGCCTTCCAGACGGCCTCGGACAGCGGTCGCACGATCACCATCACCACACAAACGGAACGTCCGGCCCCTCTGTCAGAGTCCCTCGTGGACGGAAAAATCGGTCGTTAACCGCGCAATTTCAGGAGGAATATCATGCGTGAAGCACTTATCGTCTGGGGCGGCTGGAGCGGCCACGAACCGCAGGAATGCGCCCATATCATCCGCGACATGCTGGAGGAGGACGGCTTCAAGGTCTACCTCGAAAACAGCACCGAAGCCTTCGCCGATCCGTCGATCCACGATCTCAGCCTGATCGTCCCGATCGTCACCATGTCGAAGATCGAGAAGGAAGAGGTGAAGAATCTCGCCGAGGCCATCGAAAGCGGCGTCGGCATTGCCGGCTATCATGGCGGTGCTGGTGACAGTTTCCGCGAAAGTGTTGAATACCAATTCATCATCGGCGGCCAGTGGGTCGCCCATCCCGGCAACATCATCGACTACACCGTCAACATCACCCGGCATGACGACCCGATCATGGAGGGGATCACCGACTTCCCCTACACGTCGGAGCAATATTACATGCATGTCGACCCGTCGAATGAAGTGCTGGCGACCACCACCTTCACCGGCGATCACGCTTACTGGATCGACGGCGTCGTCATGCCGGTCGCCTGGAAGCGCAAATACGGCAAGGGCCGCGTCTTCTATTCCTCGCTCGGTCACCAGGCCAAGGAATTCAGCGTGCCGCAAATGAAAACCATCTTCCGCCGCGGCGCCAACTGGGCGGCGCGTTGACGACGAGCTGGTTGAGGCTAGCCACAGGTAGCCGCTGCATCCAATGATCACCTGGAGCCGCCCGCAGCAAGTTGTTCCGGGCGGTTTTCTGTTTGAAAAATGCACTACGAAGATTATATTCCCGCCTTGCATGTTCTGAGATGTACGAGAACTAATCCGAAACCGGAGTTTCCAGACATATGCTTCATCATATTTCCTTCGGCGTCTCCAACATTGAACGCGCCGCGACATTCTATGACGCGGCTCTTGCCCCACTCGGATATGTTCGCGTCTGGGAAGATCTCAGGCCGGGAGAAGCGGATCAGGCCGTTGGCTACGGCATTGCCGGCGGCGGCGATAAGCTGGCGTTGAAGTTTCGTCCGGAAGAGCAGCGGCCGCCCGGTCCGGGTTTTCACCTGGCCTTGGCCTCTCCGAGCAGGCAAGGCGTTGTCGATTTTTATGAGGCGGCTATCCAGCATGGGGCAATGGACAACGGTGCCCCCGGCCTCCGATCCCATTACGGGCCACATTATTTTGCGGCATTCGTGATCGATCCGGATGGCCATCATATCGAAGCCGTCTTCAATTCTCCCGATTGATGGTGAGGGGTAGGCACCTTGCCTCTTTGATCCGAACTGATAAGCTACCCACCAGCACACCACAAACTCCGGTGATGCTTGCGCTTTTTGCTGCCATGGGGGTGGGATGGATCAAGGCGCCATGGAAGCAACGAACAGCTCGACTGTCAGCTATGGCACCGAACCGGGATTGCGTTTCGCCTCCCTGCTCGACGGACATGGCGGCTGCAGGCAGCTCAGCACGGATCAGGTCGGCTCCTGCAAGCCCGGAGAGGGCGTCACCTGGCTGCATTTCGAACGCGATCATCCCGCCACTGCCGATTGGATCACCCACAAGAGCGGCCTTGATCCTTTCGTGATCGAAGCGCTCCTGGAGGAAGAATCCCGTCCGCGCGTCGAGCCGGTGGGCGACGGGCTGCTGATCATCCTGCGCGGCGTCTGCGCGACATCGCCGGATGGAACGACACAGAAGCCCACCGATATCGACCTCGTGCCCCTGCATCTCTGGGTCGATGGCAGCCGCATCGTTTCGCTACGCGACAGCGGCCACTACATCACGGCGCTGCGCGATATCCGCCTGTCGCTGGAAAAGAAAAAAGGTCCGCAGCGCTCCGGCGAACTGCTCGCTTTGATCGGCGACAAGCTGGTGCGCGATCTCGAACCCGTGCTCGACGCCATGGACGAGGAGGTGGATGAGCTTGACGAGCTGATTTTTCACGGCGAAGCCGGCCAGGTGCGCGAGCGCCTGAAACTGTTGCGCCGGCGTGCCGTGCAGCTTCGCCGTTATCTGGCGCCACAGCGCGATGCGCTGAACCGCATCGAACATGACGATGCGCCCTGGCTTGCCGAACGCGACAAGCTGCGCATGCGCGAGGTCATCGACAAGCTGATGCGCTACATCGAATATCTCGACGCTATCCGCGACCGCACCAGCATCCTGCATGACGACTTGTCGACCGTCATCAGCGAGCGCATCGCCCGCAACTCCAACCGCCTCGCCGCGCTTGCGGCGCTGCTGCTGCCGCCGAGCGTGGTGGCCGGCCTGTTCGGCATGAATGTCGGCGGCATTCCCGGCGTCAACGACACCTGGGCCTTCGTCGTCATCGTCCTCTTCGTGACGGTTACGTCGATCGCCACCCTCTGGGTGCTGAAGCGCATCAACTGGCTTTAGACCCGACCCGAACTTCAGCCGCGCCGGACGCGAAGGGCGATGCTTTCGGATACGCGGCCGGCAATCTTACACACGGCTTTTCCGCCGGATGTTTAAGCCTCGCTCATATGGAGAAAAATGCGGGAACAGCCGGGAGACGCTGCTCCGCCTTTTCTCGTCCGGACATGGATTTCGCGCCATTTCCCATCCGGATCAATCGGTTACCTTTCTTATTATAAGCCCCTAAAAAAGCACGAAAATGAGATTTATGAAGCGAAACTGAAACGCGACCAGTTTTCGTTTGACATTCCTTTATCTTCATTTATCGTCGTTATGGTTTCGGTTTTCGCTTGAGGGGCGCAAAGTGAAACAGGGGGAGGATCCATTGTCCATAGATCGAATCGATAGCAAAAATGGCGCTGCCCGCAGAGCAAGCTGCATTGCCATTCGGCCTGCGCGCCATAGCCTGCGCGAAGGCGGATCTTTTGCATCGAGCTTCAGACGCCGCATTTTCCTAAGAGCATTTCACCATTCGGAATCTGGCATCGGCGCGCAACCGCGCGTGACAAGTGCCGGGCTGGCTTGGGCAAAAAACATCACCCCGTAAGACGTAACCGACCCAGAACTATCAATCTCCTCGCAGCGGCATCGACGTGCCGCGCATGGAAGGAATCTATCGTGCTTGAACTCAGAAACGTGTCGAAATCGGTCAGCGGCGAAACGCATATCGCCGAAACGAATCTGACGCTGCAGCGCGGCACGCTGAATGTCCTCCTTGGACCGACACTGTCGGGCAAGACCTCGCTGATGCGGCTGATGGCCGGCCTCGACAAGCCGACGACGGGGACGATCCATGTCGACGACGCTGACGTCACCGGCGTTCCCGTGCAGCGCCGCAACGTCGCTATGGTCTACCAGCAATTCATCAATTATCCGGCGATGACCGTCTACGACAACATCGCCTCGCCCATGCGCCTTGGCGGCACCGACGCGGAGACGATCGACCGTGAGGTGAAAAAAGCCGCCGATCTCTTGCGGCTCGGCCCCTTCCTCGATCGCCTGCCGCTCAGCCTTTCCGGCGGCCAGCAGCAGCGCACGGCGCTGGCCCGCGCCATCGTCAAGAATGCCGGCCTGGTGTTGCTCGACGAGCCGCTCGCCAATCTCGACTACAAGTTGCGCGAGGAACTGCGCGCCGAACTGCCGAAAATCTTCGCCGAATCCGGCGCTATCTTCGTCTATGCCACGACCGAGCCTTCCGAGGCACTGCTTCTGGGCGGCAACACAGCAACCCTATCGCAGGGCCGCATCACGCAGTTCGGGCCGACGATCGACGTCTTCCGCAGCCCGAAGGACCTGATGACCGCCACCACCTTCGCCGATCCGCCGCTGAACACCATCACGCTCGATAAGCGCGACAACCTCTTCGTGCTGAACGACAGCATTCGCCTGCCCGTACCGTCGGGCCTTGAGGACCGGCCGGACGGCCCCTATACGATCGCATTCCAGCCGCACCATCTGGCGCTGAAGCCGCAGACGCCGGAAGCCGTCGCCGCGCCGGCGCGGGTGATGGTGACCGAGATCACCGGTTCGGAAAGCTACATCCACATCGATTTCGCCGACCGGCGCTGGGTGATGCTGACCCAGGGCGTGCAGGACATCGATGTCGACGATGCGATCGACGTCTACATCGACCCGCGCCACATCATGGTGTTCGACACCGATGGCGCCGCCGTTACACCCGCCCTCCAACGGGCAGCCTGAGGAGAGACACGGCCAATGGCACGTATCGACCTGGATCATATCCGACACGCCTATAACGACCATCCGAAGTCCGATGCGGACTATGCGCTGAAGGAGGTGCATCACAGCTGGGAGGACGGCAGCGCCTATGCGCTGCTCGGGCCGTCCGGCTGCGGCAAGACCACGCTGCTCAACATCGTCTCCGGCCTGGTGCGCGCCTCGGAAGGCCGTATCCTCTTCGACGGCAAGGACGTGACCCGGCTATCGACCCAGGAGCGCAACATCGCCCAGGTCTTCCAGTTCCCGGTCGTCTACGACACCATGACGGTCTATGAAAACCTCGCCTTCCCCTTGCGCAACCGGCACGTTCCGGAAGCCGACGTGAAGCGCAAGGTCGACGAGATCATCGAGATGATCGGCCTGTCCGACAGCGCCCACCGCAAGGCGCGCGGCCTGACGGCCGACGCCAAGCAGAAGATTTCGCTCGGCCGCGGCCTGGTGCGCTCCGACGTCAACGCCATCCTGTTCGACGAGCCGCTGACGGTCATCGACCCACACATGAAATGGGTGCTGCGCTCGCAGCTGAAACAGCTCCACCGCCGCTTCGGCTTCACCATGGTCTATGTCACCCACGACCAGACGGAAGCACTGACCTTCGCCGACAAGGTGGTGGTGATGTATAATGGCGAGGTGGTGCAAATCGGCACGCCGAACGACCTGTTCGAGCGCCCGCGCCACACCTTCGTCGGCTATTTTATCGGCTCGCCGGGCATGAACGTCTTGCCGATCGAGATCGATGGCCGCAATGCGCGGCTCGGCAACCGCACCATCGCCCTCCCCGGCGCCCCCATCGAGCGGCGCGAAGGCCGCTCCGAACTCGGCATTCGTCCGGAATTCGTCCGTCTCGGCCGCGAAGGCATGCCGGCGACGGTCACGCAGGTCGAGGATCTCGGCCGCCGCAAGGTGGTGCGCGCCAAGCTGGATGGGCAGGATATCGTCGCCGTCATCGGCGAGGACCAGACCGTGCCGGCCGAACCGCATATCGCTTTCGATCCCGCCGGCATCAATATCTACGCCAACTCCTGGCGCGTCGAGATGGGAGCCTGATCATGGACAAGCCGTGGAACAACAAAGCCTGGTTCATGCTCATCCCCGTCCTGGTGCTGGTCGGCTTTTCGGCCGTCATTCCGCTGATGACGGTGGTGAACTATTCGCTGCAGGACACCTTCGGCAACAACGTCTTCTTCTGGGCGGGGACGCAATGGTTCGAGGAGATCCTGCACTCCGGTCGCTTCTGGGACGCCATGTTCCGCAACCTGATCTTCTCCTTCGTCATTCTGGCGATCGAGGTGCCGCTCGGCATCCTCATCGCCCTCAACATGCCGAAGAAGGGCGTCGGCGTGCCGGTCTGCCTGGTGCTGATGGCGCTACCGCTACTGATCCCGTGGAATGTCGTCGGCACGATCTGGCAGGTGTTCGGCCGCAGCGATATCGGTCTGATGGGCTATGTCCTCGTCGGCCTCGGCATCGACTATAATTACGTATCCGATCCGGTCGACGCCTGGGCGACGATCATTCTCATGGATGTCTGGCACTGGACAAGCCTTGTCGTGCTGCTCTGCTATGCCGGCCTTGCCTCCATTCCCGACGCCTTCTACCAGGCCGCCAAGATCGACGGCGCCTCGCGCTGGTCCGTCTTCCGCTACATCCAGCTGCCGAAGATGAACCGCGTGCTTTTGATCGCCGTGCTGCTGCGCTTCATGGACAGTTTCATGATCTATACCGAACCCTTCGTCGTCACCGGCGGCGGCCCCGGCAATTCCACGACCTTCCTGTCGATCGACCTCGTCAAGATAGCGCTCGGCCAGTTCGACCTCGGCCCCGCAGCAGCAATGTCACTCGTCTACTTCCTGATCGTGCTGCTCTTGTCCTGGGTCTTCTATACCGTCATGACCAATTATGATGCGGGAGCGACGCGATGAGCGCCAAACCTCTTTCCACCACCGCCGACGACGCAACGATGCACCAATTGGCCGCTTCAAGCTCCGCCGCGAACGCTCCGGCCACGACCGGCACACAGTCGGTAAGCCGGCATCGCGAAGAGGGACGCTGGTCCTGGGTGGTGCCGACGCTCTACATCGTCTTCCTGCTCCTGCCGATCTACTGGCTCGTCAACATGAGCTTCAAGACCAATGAGGAGATCGTCGGCGGATTGACGCTCTATCCGCATGCGCCGACACTGCGCAACTACACGATCATCTTCACCGATCCGTCCTGGTATAAGGGCTATATCAACTCGATCACCTATGTCGTCATGAACATGGTGATCTCGGTTGGCTGCGCCCTTCCGGCCGCCTACGCCTTCTCGCGCTACCGCTTCCTTGGCGACAAGCACGTCTTCTTCTGGCTGCTGACCAACCGCATGGCGCCGCCGGCGGTCTTTGCGCTGCCCTTCTTCCAGCTCTATTCGGCCTTCGGCCTGATCGACACCCATATCGCGGTCGCGCTGGCGCATTGCCTGTTCAACGTGCCGTTGGCGGTCTGGATCCTCGAAGGCTTCATGTCCGGCGTGCCGAAGGAGATCGACGAAACGGCCTATATCGACGGCTATTCGTTCCCGCGCTTCTTCATCAAGATCTTCATTCCGCTGATCGCCAGCGGCATCGGCGTCGCTGCCTTCTTCTGCTTCATGTTCTCCTGGGTCGAGCTTCTGATCGCCCGCACGCTGACGGTGACCGACGCCAAGCCGATCGCCGCCATCATGACGCGCACGGTCTCGGCATCGGGCATGGACTGGGGCCTGCTTGCCGCCGCCGGCGTGCTGACCTTGGTCCCCGGCGCACTCGTCATCTATTTCGTCCGCAACTACATCGCCAAGGGCTTCGCGCTCGGCCGCGTCTGAAGGGAGACCATCATGAATACCGATTTTTCCTGGATGGCCTGGACACTGCCGACCGCGCTGTTCTTCGCAACGATCCTGGCGCTGCTGATCGGCATGGCCGTCTGGGAATATGTCTCGCCCGGCGGCAATCCACGCATCGGCATCCTGCGCTTCGAAACGACGCGCGGCGACCGACTATTCGTCTCGCTGCTCGGCGCCGCCTTCATCCATATCGCATGGCTGGGTCTGATCGGGCCAAGCCTGTGGTGGGCGGTCGGCATTTCCGTGGTCTATGCCATCGGCGTCTTCCGCCTGGTCTAGAGCAATTCCAGGAAAAGTGCGTCAGCGGTTTTCCGTCCGGAATTGCGTAAAAACAAAAAGTCAGAGCGCTCCCGGTAAGGGCTCTGACACGGTTTCAAGAGTTACGGCGTCCCATGTCCGTCTTCTGACATGGGACGCCGTAAGACAAGTCGATACAGATGGCCGGGGATCCGGTCGCCTGACACTGCGTTCGCAACCTGTAGGGAGGAATATATGCGACGGAATCTCTTAACAACGACGGCAGTCGTGCTGCTGGCTCTGGCCGGCTCGGCTCAGGCCGGCATGAACGAAGCCAAGACATTCCTGGACAAGGAGATCGGCGATGTCTCGACGCTCTCGCGCGCCGACCAGGAAAAGGAAATGCAATGGTTCATCGACGCGGCCAAGCCCTTCCAGGGCATGGAGATCAAGGTCGTCTCCGAAACCTTGACCACCCACCAGTATGAATCACAGGTTCTGGCACCGGCCTTCACCGCCATCACCGGCATCAAGGTCACCCATGACGTCATCCAGGAAGGCGACGTCGTCGAGAAGATTCAGACGCAGATGCAGACCGGCCAGAACCTCTATGACGGCTGGGTCAACGATTCCGACCTGATCGGCACACATTGGCGCTACAAGCAGGTCCGCAACCTGACCGACTGGATGGCCGGCGAGGGCAAGGACGTTACCAATCCCGGCCTCGACATCGCGGATTTCATCGGCACCAGCTTCACCACCGCACCGGACAAGAAGCTCTACCAGCTCCCCGACCAGCAGTTCGCCAACCTTTACTGGTTCCGCTACGACTGGTTCAACGACGAGAAGAACAAGGCCGACTTCAAGGCGAAGTACGGCTACGATCTCGGCGTGCCGGTCAACTGGTCGGCCTATGAGGATATCGCCGAATTCTTCACCGGCCGCGACGTCAACGGCAAGAAGGTCTTCGGCCATATGGACTATGGCAAGAAGGACCCGTCGCTCGGCTGGCGCTTCACCGATGCCTGGCTTTCCATGGCCGGCAACGGCGACAAGGGCCTGCCGAACGGCCTGCCCGTCGACGAATGGGGCATCAAGGTCGATGCCAACTCGCGTCCGGTCGGCTCCTGCGTCGCGCGCGGCGGCGACACCAACGGCCCGGCCGCCGTCTACTCCATCCAGAAATATCTCGATTGGTTGAAGGCCTATGCACCGCCGGAAGCTCAAGGCATGACCTTCTCGGAATCCGGTCCGGTTCCGTCGCAGGGCAATGTCGCCCAGCAGATCTTCTGGTACACGGCCTTCACCGCCGACATGGTCAAGCCTGGCCTGCCGGTCATGAACGCCGACGGCACACCAAAATGGCGCATGGCGCCGTCTCCGCATGGCGTCTACTGGAAGGACGGCATGAAGCTCGGCTATCAGGACGTCGGTTCCTGGACGCTGATGAAGTCGACCCCGGTCGACCGCGCAAAGGCCGCATGGCTCTACGCGCAGTTCGTAACCTCGAAGACGGTGGACGTGAAGAAGAGCCATGTCGGCCTCACCTTCATCCGCGAATCCACCATCCGCGACAAGAGCTTCACCAAGCGTGCGCCTGAACTCGGCGGTCTGATCGAGTTCTATCGTTCGCCGGCACGCGTGCAGTGGTCGCCCACCGGCACCAACGTTCCGGACTATCCGAAGCTGGCGCAGCTCTGGTGGCAGGCGATCGGCGATGCCGCATCGGGTGCCAAGAACGCGCAAGGTGCCATGGATGCACTCTGCGCCGACCAGGAAAAGGTGATGCAGCGCATCGAGCGCGCCGGTGTTCAGGGCGATATCGGTCCGAAACTCGCCGAAGAGCATGATCTCGCCTACTGGAACGCCGATGCCGTCAAGAACGGCCATCTCGCTCCGCAGCTGAAGATCGCCAACGAGAAGGAAAAGCCGGTCACCGTCAACTACGACGAACTGGTCAAGAGCTGGGCCGACGCGCAGAAGTAAGCCGAGCCTGTAACGCAATATGGATGCCGGGGCCTGAAAGGGCTCCGGCATTTTTTCGTGATGGCCAGGCACGGAAAACAGCAAAAACCAGCCGCGTCGCGACTGTCACAGACTTGACACATTTCCTGCGAGCACGAACTATCCTTATCTGGATCATGGCATCCGAATACATCAGAAACCGTTGATATGCTTCGCGGATTTTCAGCAGCCAATAATCATAAGGAGAACAGCGTGAGAAACGGATATTTTGGGCGCCGGGCGCTCATGACCGCCTTCAGCCTTGCCGCCGCCCTGCCGGCTTTGGCAGCCGACCTGCCGACAGCCCAGCCCGACGACAATCTCAATGCGGTTCTCTGGGACCAGACCTCGGTCGAGGCCAAGGGAAATGCGCTCGGCGCCTACGCGCTCGGCCGCATCCGACTCGATGAAGCGCTGGCGGACAAGAGCTGGACCGCGGCCCCGGTCGAGCAGACCGGCAACTTCCAGGATTTCCCCCCGGCAATCATCCTCGATGTCGACGACACCGTACTCAACACATCGCCCTATCAGGCCCAGAACATCATTGCCGGCACCAGCTTCACGCCGGACAGCTGGACCAAATATGTCAACGCCCAGCAGGACAGCCCCATTCCGGGTTCCGTCGAATTCACGCAATATGCGGCATCCAAGGGCGTAAAGGTCTTCTACGTCACCAACCGCACCGCCGACGAGGAAGGCCCAACCGTCGAGGAAATGAAGCGCTTCGGCTTCCCGATGGGCGATAATGTCGACACGTTCCTCAGCGCCAAGGAACAGCCAGACTGGGGCTCGGCCAAGGGCACGCGCCGCGCCTTCATCGCCAAGAACTATCGTATTCTCCTGATGTTCGGCGACAATTTCGGCGACTTCACCGACGACTACAAGGGCACACTTGAGGAGCGCCAGAAGGTCTTTGAAACCAATGCCGCCCATTTCGGCCACGACTGGATCGTCATCGCCAACCCGACCTACGGCTCGTTCGAAAGCGCGCCCTACAAGGGCGACTACAAGCTTCCGCCCGAAAAACAGCGCCAGTTGAAGCAGGATGCGTTGAAGCCCTGGGATGGGAAGTAAACATCAGCGGCAGAATTGGAGGAGGGTGCGATACCCCCCCTGTCACTTCGTGACATCTCCCCCACAAGGGGGGAGATCGTTAGGAGCATGTCGCTCGCACCTTCGCTAAACCAAATCCCTTAGTATCTGCGACCACGATCTTCGTTTGAGGCGAGACCCTGACACAAGTTACCAATCTCCCCCCCTTGTGGGGGAGATGTCACGAAGTGACAGAGGGGGGTGCCGGACGTTCGGCGTATTGAAAAGCCTCCGCTCAACTCTTCCGCTTCAGCTTCGTCGCCCCTTCCTCCACCAGCTTCTGCGCCGCTTCCGCGACCGTGATCTTGCCGAAAGCGAGCTGGTCGGCGACGGGGCGCATGACGTTCTGGTCGAACTCTTGCGAGCCGAGCGGTGCCGGCACCGGATAGGTTCCGACCTGATCCTTCAACAGCTCGATATATTTCACTGTCTGCTGCTCGACCGGGTTCAGCGTCGGCAGGATGGCGGCGCGCACGGCGGGCGACATCGGCACGCCGCGCTCGACGCCGAGTATCTTGCCGGCATCGGAATCGCTGACGAAGAAGTTGATGAACTTCGCTGCCGCCTCACCATTCTTGCTGGTGGCGCCGACGCTCCAGATTAGGGCCGGGCGATAGTAATGGCCGGAAGGACCATCCTTCTTTTCGCGCGGTAGCATCGTGACGGCGAGCTTGCTCTTGACCACGAGCTGATAGCCGACGAGCTGGTTGGAATAAGCCATGCCGATGGCGGATTTGCCGAGTGCCAGGCAGTTGCTCTCGATAACGTTCTGGTCGAGTGTCTGGACATCGGCCGAGACCGTGCCGCCACGCTGGCGCAGATCTTCCCAATAGGAGTACCATTCCTTGGCGTCGTCGACACTGAAGCCGAGACCGCCCTCATCCGTGTAAAGGCTCTTGCCCCGCTGACGCAGCCAGGCATCCAGCACATAGTTGTAGCGTGCGCCATAGGGACCGCCCCAATAGCCGCGCTTGCCGGCCGCCTTGGTCATCTCAACGACAAGATCGGCATACTCGGCCCATGTCGTGGTCGGGCCAGGCGGTGTGAGGCCGGTCTTCTTGAACATCTCCTCGTCGTAGAACATCGCAAAGGAGTTCAGCCCAAGGCCGACGCCATAGAGTTTGTTGTCGACGGTGGTCAGCTTCAGCACATCCTTGCCGAAGCTGTCGACATTCAGCGTCGAGGGCACGAATTGGTCGAGCGGCATGCAGGCGCCACGCTTGGAATAGTCCGAGATCGTGCTCGGCTCGAGCTGGAAGACATCCGCTATGTTCTGGCTGGCCATGCCGGTCGCGAGCTTTGCCCAGTAGCCATCACCGCTGATGCTTTCGCCAACGACGGAAATATCCGGGTTCTTGGCATGGAACAGCTCGGCGACACCGATCGTGCGCTTGCCGCGATCGGGCGAGCCCCACCACATCGCCCGCAATTGCGTCGCGTCGGCAAAGGCGGGCATGGCCCCTCCACCGAAAGCGAGACCGGCCACGGCACCGGCAGTTCCGATCATGAATGAACGACGATTCACGCGCATGAGATTCCTCCTTCTCTTGCGTTGCTATCCGCGACGATCTCCCCGACGCCTACTGCGGATAATTCCACGGGAGGATATGCAAGTTCATTGCGAAACGCAATAAACAATCTTTTTCTTGCAAATTTGCGTTATTTGCATGATTGTTGCGCTATGAACGAGCTTCGATCCAAACGCATCACCCAAGCCGATATTGCCAGCAGGGCCGGCGTCTCCGTCTCCACCGTGTCGCGGGTGCTCACCAACGAGCCTGGCATCAGCGACACGATCCGCCAGCAGATTTTCAAGGTGGCGACCGACCTCGGCTACCCCCTGAAGGCGGCCGTCGATAGCATGCTGGGAGGGCTGGCGCTGATTGCCAGCGACAGCGCCACGGGCGGCCTCAGCGTCTTTTACGAAGGCATTCTCGAGGGTTTGCGCGCTGGCGCCGCCGAACGCGGCATGCCCTTCGACATCCGCCTTGTCCGCGAGGCGAGGACCTCGCCGGAGCATATCCAGGAGCAGCTTCAGGCGGCAGGCGCCGAGGGACTGTTCCTCGTCGGCATCGACCCGCCCGACGACCTGCGCCCCTGGCTGGAGGAAAGCGGCACGCCGACCGTGCTCGTCAACGGGACCGACCCGAAGCTGCGCTTCGATGGCGTTTCGCCCTCGAACTTCTTCGGCGCTTACGCCGCAACCCGCCGGCTGCTCGATGCCGGCCATCGCCGTATCCTGCATTTCACCGGCTCTCACCGCCAGACGATCCGCGAACGCGTCCGGGGCTTCGAAGCGGCGATCGCCTCGGTGGAAGGTGCCGAAGGCCGGATCGTGCCGATGACCTTCCGCGGCAGCTCCAGCCAGGAGGCCCATGATACCACCGCCGCCATCCTTGCCGAGGATCGCAGCTTCACCGCCGCCTTCTGCATGAACGATTTCATCGCCGTCGGCGTGCTCGATGCCGTTACCGAAGCTGGTCTGCGCGTGCCCGACGACTTCGCCATCGTCGGCTTCGATGACCTGCCCTGCGCCCTGATGACCAATCCGCGCCTCGCCACCATGCGCGTCGACCGCGCCGCCCTGGGGCGCGAGGCCATCAACCTGATGATCGCCCGTTTCCGCGATCGCGACGCGCCCGCGCGCCACGTTTGTCATGCCGTCATACCGATCCCCGGCGGCACCCTTCCGCCCGAAACCTGAAGCGCGTCTCCTGCGGAGGCGACCAAGCAAGAGCCAGACCTATGATCTACGATCCCGTCAGTACCAATCCGCTTGCCGGCAATCCGCTCAAAAACCGCTCCGACATGCGTTGCGCGCTAACCGACCTGTTCGATCCGCTGCTGCCGTACTTTTCCAAGGGTAATGCCCGCGTCCGCATCGACGCAGCAGGAGCACACTTCGACCGCGCCGCTGCCGATCTCGAAGGTTTTGCCCGTCCGCTCTGGGGCCTTGCGCCACTTGGCGCTGGCGGCGGAGATTTCGCCCACTGGGACCGCTATGCCGAGGGCATCGCCAATGGCGTCGATCCGAGCCATCCGGAATATTGGGGCGGTGTCAACGGCCGCGACCAGCGCATGGTCGAGCTTGCCGCGTTGGGCTTTGCGCTGGCGCTGGTGCCGGAGAAGATCTGGGAGCCGCTGGATGCTCGCGCCCGCGGCAATCTCATCGCCTACCTCAAGCACGCCCGCACCTTCGACTATGCCGACAACAACTGGCGCTTCTTCCGTGTCCTGGTGGACATCGCGCTGGATCGGCTCGGCGCCACTTTCGATCGCAGCCTGACGGAGGATTACCTGAGGGAATTGGACGGCTTCTACATCGCCGACGGCTGGTATCGCGACGGCAATATCCGGCGCATCGACCACTACGTTCCCTTCGCCATGCATTTCTATGGGCTGATCTATTCCAAGCTCGTCAACGACGACCGCGCCGAGCGCTACCGCGAACGCGCTGCGTTGTTCGCCAAAGACTTCCGCCATTGGTTCGCGCCGGATGGTGCCACCATCCCCTTCGGCCGCAGCCTGACCTACCGTTTCGCTTGCGCCGGCTTCTGGTCGGCGCTGGCCTTTGCCGATGTCGAGGCGTTGCCCTGGGGCGAGATCAAGGGGCTTTGCCTCCGGCACCTGCGCTGGTGGGCCGACAAGCCGATCGCCAACCGCGACGGCACGCTGCCGATCGGCTATGCCTATCCCAACCTGCTGATGTCGGAAAACTATAATTCCGCCGGCTCGCCCTATTGGGCCTTCAAGGCCTTCCTGCCGCTGGCCCTCCCCGAGACGCATCCCTTCTGGACGGCAGAGGAAAAGCCGCAGGCCGCCGAACCATCGATCGTCCCGCTCAAACATCCCGGCATGGTGATGATGCGAAGCAACGCCGATGTCGTGGCGCTATCTTCCGGCCAGGAAAATCAGCAGATGCGCTTCGGGGCGGAGAAATACGCCAAGTTCGCCTATTCCGCCCGCTATGGCTTCAGCATCGAAAGCGACGAACGCGCCTTCACCGGCGCGGCGCTCGACAGCATGCTCGCCTTCAGCGACGACGGCCTGCACTACCGCGTCCGCGAGACCAATCAGGAGGCGAAGCTCGCCGGCGATACGCTTTATGCCAAATGGTCGCCCTTGCCCGACGTCACCGTCGAGACCTGGCTGATCCCCGCTGCCCCCTGGCATATTCGCCTGCACAAGATCGTCACCCCTCGACCGCTACAAACCGCCGAAGGCGGCTTTGCCATCGCCAGGCGCGATTTCGAGACCGACACGCTCTCAGCTGGCAAAGGTGCTGCCTATGCCATCGGCGAAGAGGATTTCAGCGGTATTGTCGATCTCGGCTCGACAATCGCTCGCGACGGCGTGGCGCAGAAGGCGCCGCCGAACACCAACCTGATCGCCTCAAAGACGCTCGTGCCGCAGTTGCGCGGCACGATCCCGGCGGGCGAAACCATTCTCGTCTCCGCCGTCCTCGCCGAGCACGATCCCTCGGCTGTTTCCGGCGCCTGGACGAAGCCACCCGCGAAACCCGACATCGACGCCCTGCACGCCCTGATCGCCGAGAAAGGCGTCACCGTCAGCGCCATCGAAGCGCCGGAACGCCGGCCATGACATCATCCGCCTCCCGCCCGACCATTGCTTTCGCCATGCAGCCGTCGCGCACCCAGCATGTGATACCATCAGCTCTGATCCAGCGTCTCGATACGATCGGGCGCGTCCTCGACGCCGCGCCAATGGTGCGCTTCGACGATGAAAGAGCGCGCAAGCTGCTCGACGAGACAGAGATCCTGATCACCGGCTGGGGCTCGCCGCCCATCGATGAAGCCACACTGGCGCAGGCATCGCATTTGAGGCTGGTGGCACATGCGGCTGGCACCGTGAAGGGCCTGATCGAGGACGGTCTGTTCGACAGGAATATCGTGGTGAGCCATGCGGCGCAGGCCAATGCCCTGCCGGTTGCCGAGTTCACCCTTGCCGCGATCATCTTTGCCGGCAAGCAGGTCTTCCGTTTTCGCGACCTCTATGCCGCCGACCGTAACCGCCACCGCACGCAGCCGATCCAGGCCGAAGCCATCGGCAATTACGGCCGCACGGTCGGCATCATCGGCGCATCGCGCATCGGCCGCCGGGTGATCGAACTGCTCGCACCCTTCGACTACAGGATCCTGCTCTACGACCCAATGGTCGACAAGGCGGAAGCGGCCCGTCTCGGCGTCGAGAAGACCGAACTCGATGCCCTGATGGCCAACGCCGATATCGTCTCGCTGCACGCGCCCTCGCTGCCGGCAACGCGGCATATGATCGACGCACACCGTCTGTCCCTAATGAAACCCGGCGCTACCTTCATCAACACGGCACGCGGCGCGCTAGTGGACGAGGCCGCCCTGCTCGCCACCCTGAAAACCGGCCGCATCGACGCGATCATCGACGTCACCGATCCTGAAATCCCGGAGGCAAGTTCGACCTTTTACGACCTGCCGAACGTCTTCCTGACACCGCATATTGCCGGCGCCGTCGGTCTGGAGCGCACCCGTCTCGGCGAGATGGCGGTGGACGAGGCCATCCGCTTCATCGAGGGCAAACCACTGCTCTATGAAATCCGCCGCGAGGATCTGGCGCGCATGGCATGACGCAACGCAGCAAATTCATGAAAACACCCTGAAAACGCCCCATTTCGGCACGCATGGAAAACCCGTTTTTAATCATTCCCGGCTAGCAATCTCTTTAGCGAAGAGGTTCTAGTCATGCGTACTCGCGTTCTTTCCATTCTGGCTGTCTTGCTGCTCGGCGTGCTGGCGAGCTGCGCCACCGCGCCCACCCGTACCCGCAATGTCTGCGCGATCTTCGATCAGCGCGACGGCTGGTTCAACAACTGGCAGCGGGCGGCCGAGCGCACCGAGCGCAAATACGGCGTCCCCGTGCCGATCCTTATGGCGACGATCTATACCGAATCCGGTTTCCAGCCGCGTGCCCGTCCGCCCAGACGATATTTGCTCGGCTTCATTCCGTGGAAGCGCCCATCGAGCGCCTACGGTTTCTCGCAGGCGCTGGACGGCACCTGGGACAAGTACAAGCGCGAGACAGGCAACTGGGGCGCAAGCCGCACCAGCTTCTCCGACGCGATCGATTTCGTCGGCTGGTATCACTATCGGACGCACCTCGAGACCGGCATCGCGCTCAACGATTCCTACGATCTCTATCTCGCCTATTATTCCGGCACGAAGGGTTATCTGCAGGGGTCATGGCGCGGCAATGCAACCGCATTGGCCGGTGCCAAACGCTTTAACGGCATGACGGCGCTCTACGCGCAACAATTGCCGGGCTGCAGCTAAGGGACGGCGCGGGCCTTTACGGCCGCGCCTCCAGCAGGTTCAAACCACCATCCTCGCCCCAAATATCGGCGATCGAAACCTGCTGGCCGGTGCGGCTGCTTTCCAGCGCCGCGATGCCACAGAGAACCGACATCGCGCCCGCGCGTGAACCGGCGCGTTGTCTGAGTTCATCGTTCGGCCCCGAGCGCAACAGCATGTTACGCAGCCGGTCGTCGCCGCCATAGTGGCCGCCGGAGGAATGCGGCACCCAGATGCGCTCGACATCGCCGAAATTCTTCATGACGACGATTTCGTCCGCCGGTGGCGTTGTCCATTTCTGCTTCTCATATTGCCGCATCTCGATACGGCCCTTGTGACCGTTGAAGGCGATGTGGTGGCCTTCGATCGGCATGTAGGTGTTCAGCGAGTAGGAGACGTTGACGCCGTTGCGGTAGCGGATCGAGGAAACCATCGTGTCGGGGATATCGATATCCTCGCGGAAAACGCAGGCGTCACGGACGTAGCCATCGACCGTCGATGGATCCTCATAGAGACTTTCGAGCAGCGGTGTCGCGCTGATATCGAGATAGTAGTCGCACTCGTCCTTGTACCGACAGCTACGACAGCGCTCGCCGCGGAAAGGACCTTTGCGGCCATAATGCTTGAGATCGGCGAAGGCCGAGACCGTCTCGGGATCGGAATCCAGATACCAGTTCAGAAGATCGAAGTGATGCGTCGCCTTATGCACGAAGAGACTGCCGGAATTTTCGACGAAGGCATGCCAGCGGCGGAAATAATCGGCACCATGACTGGTATCGAGATACCAGTGAAAATCGACGGAGGTGACATCGCCGATGACGCCTGAATTGATCAGCTCCTTGATCTTCGCGGCCGTCGGGGCGAAGCGGTAGTTGAAGGAGACGTCGAGCCGCTTGCCGGTTCGCGCCTCGACATCAAGAATGCGCTTGATCTTGTCGACCGTCGTCGTCATCGGCTTTTCGCTGATGACATTGGCGCCGGCCTCCATCGCCTTGACGATCAGGTCGTCATGGGAGGAGTCACGCGTACAGACGATGACGAGATCCGGCTTTTCGACCCGCAGCAGCTCGTCGAAATCGGTATAGACCGGCACCCGGGCGCCGATATAGTCCAGAGCGCGCTTGGCGCGCATCGCGTTGAGATCGCAAACAGCGACAAGCTCGACCTCGTTGCCCCAACGCTCGACCAGATCCTTGCCCCACATGGTAGCGCCGCGATTGCCGGTTCCGACCAGGGCATAGCGCTTCTTCGATGACGACGGCATGTTCTTCCTCCAGAAACAGTTCTCCTTCTCCCCGCCGGGAAGAAGGTGATTACGACCTCTCCATCGCGCTCCAGTCGGGAGCGATGGACGAACCGAGACCGATGGCGCCGATGACCGAGCCGATGGCGATCCTTCCGCCTTCGATCCTCAGCCGCGTCCGCTCGTCGCGAACGGCGTAGAGATCGTCATGCGCCCGCGCGAAAGCCGCCTGCTCGGCCTCGGGGGCGCCGGCCATGCCGTCGACATAGTGGTGACCGTTGCGCTCGATATGCGTCATGCCGATCAGCGAGGCGAGCGCCAGATCCTGCTGCACGGCAAGGCCGCCCTGCGTCGTCAGGTCTTCCGCCGACATGAAATAGGCAATGCCGTCTTCAGCGCTCCATTTGGCGACGCGCCCCCGGTTCAATAGCGAGCGATAGAAACCCTTGCAGGATTTGGAGGAGATGCCGGTATAGCCAAGCCGCCTCGCCGTGATGAAAGCGTCGATATCGGCATCGGATTCATCGATTTCGACCGGCTTGAAGGTGGCAAGCGCCGTTACCGGCTTCTCGAAAGCATAGGCGCGAGCGATCGGCTGCTCGACGAACAGGATCGACGAGGTGAACCGCGCCAGTTTTGGCTCGGCCCGGATACGCGCCAACAGATCGGCCACCGCCTCGGCGGACGCGAATTGCTCGTTGCCATCAAGCGTTACCGAATAGGCCGGCACCTTGGCGTCGATCACCGCGGTAATGCGGCAAAGACGATCGATATCGGCGTCCAGAACGCCCGACACCTTCACCTTGAAGAAGGTCAGGCCATAGGCATCGATCGCCTCTTCAAAGCTTTCCGGCAGCCCGTCGTTGAGGCGTTCACCCGCTGCAATATCGCGCGTCTCTATGGCATCGACGAGGCCGACGGTGTGGCGGGCGGCAAGGCTCCTGGCCGGCGCCAATGTCGAAAGGAAGCCTAAAAGATCAAAACCTTCAAGATCGGGCGTGGTCGAGGCGTCGATACCGGGGCGGTTGGCCTTGATCGCCTGCGCCACCGTCAACCCCTCCAGCCGGCAGAGGGCATCGAGGATCGCCCTATTGGCGAGCGCCAGGCCGAAAGAGGCGACCAGGCCGTTCAGCTTTTCAGCCGCGGCGCGCGCATGATGGGCCGCTTCGACAGCCGCATGCAGCGTGAAGGCTGTCTCCAATCCCGCACCTTGCAAGGCATCAAGCGCTAAGGCCAGCGAGCGGCGAAGCTGGTTTTCATTATCGGCATTGGTGAGCTCAGGCGACTTGTCGAACCATTTCGGCACCATCAGCTCGGCCGCCATCCCACTTGCCGAACGGCCGTGGGCATCCTCGATGCGGACCCGCAGAAAAATCTGTCGCGCCTCCCGCAGCGTCGCCGCCCCAAAGCGGAAGGGAAGCCGCAGCTTGACGGGGCGTTCGAAAGCTTGCGCCTCGACAAGTCTGATTTTCAATGGCTCGGTCATAGCAGGACATTCCTCTTGTGGCGGTGAGCCGGCTTAAATCTCCAGCGGCTCGACATCCAGCCAGCGGCGCTCGGCCCAGCTTTTCAGGCCGAGAGAGGCGAGCTGCACGCCCTTGGCGCCTTCCGTCAGCGTGTAGCGCCAGGGCGCGTCCTCGAGCACATGGCGCAGGAACATTTCCCACTGGATCTTGAAGCCGTTGTCATAGACCTGATTGTCCGGCACCTCGTCCCAGGTATCGAAGAAATCGATCGTCTGCGGCTGATCCGGGTTCCACACCGGCTTCGGCGTGTTGACACGGTGCTGCGTGAAGCAACGGGTCAAGCCGGCCACCGCCGAGCCATGCGTACCGTCCACCTGGAAGGTGACGAGATCGTCGCGGCGAACGCGGACAGCCCAGGAGGAATTGATATGGGCGACAATGCCGCCTTCAAGCTCGAAGGTGGCGTAGGCCGCATCGTCGGCATCGGCGACATAGCGCCGGCCGGCCTCGTCGACACGTTCGGGGATATGGGTGGCGCCGAGGCAGCTGATCGCCTTCACCGGCCCGAAGAGATTGTCGAGCACATAGCGCCAGTGGCAGAGCATATCGAGGATGATACCGCCGCCATCCGCCTTGCGGTAATTCCACGACGGCCGCTGCGCCGTCTGCCAGTCACCCTCGAACACCCAATAGCCGAACTCGCCGCGCACGGAGAGGATCTTGCCGAAGAAACCGCTGTCGCGCAGCATGGCGATCTTGCGAAGACCGGGCAGGAACAGCTTGTCTTGCACTACGCCGTTTTTCAGTCCGGACGCCTTGGCCTTGCGGGCGAGCTCCACGGCCGTGTCGAGATCGTCCGAAATCGGCTTTTCGCAATAGATATGCTTGCCGGCGTCTAGAGCCTTGGAGACCAGTTCGGCGCGCATCTGCGTCGTTGCAGCATCGAAGAAGATCGCATCGTCAGGATCGGCGAGCGCGCCGTCGAGATCTGTGGTCCAGCGCTCGATGCCATATTTGCGGGCCAGCTCCTCCAATCGCGCCGCATTGCGGCCGACAAGGACCGGATCGGGCATGACGCGTTCGCCGTTCGACAGCAGCACGCCGCCCTCGGCGCGCAACGCCACGATCGAGCGAATGAGATGCTGGTTCAGCCCCATGCGTCCCGTGACGCCGTGCATGATGATCCCGATGCGTTTCATGATCCCTCCCGATCGTTTGATCCGACTCCCTCCCGAGTCAGGAAAAGCAAAGGTTTGGCCGCGCAGCCAATGTAACTATATAGTTACACGATGGCGCGATCCGTCCGGGCTTGTCAATCGCCTTTCGAAAATTTCTCTAGGCCTTGATCGAGGCGAGCGTCACCGAGACGATATGCTCGCCCCAGGCCTTCAGCGCATCAGGCGCCGTCAGCTTGCGGGCAAAAATCGTCGATAGCGTATGGCGGTTGGACAGATAGAAGAAACCGAGTGCCGCGACGGTCAGGTAGACGGATACCGGATCGACAGCGGGCCTGAAGATGCCAGCTGCTTCACCACGTCGCAGCACCCCGGCCAACTCGGCGATGAAATGCGAATGCATCGCCAGGATCTTGTCGGAACGTTTGAGGTAACGCGCCTCATGCAGGTTCTCGGTGACGAGCAGGCTCAGGAACTCCGGATGCTCGAGAAAATGATGCCAGGTGAACAGCGCCAGCTCCCGCATTCCCTCCTCGGGATTGCGGTTTGCGAGATCCAGATGTTTCTCGGCGCTGCGGATTTCCGCATAGGTCGCCTCCAGCACGGCGACATAAAGCCCCTCCTTGTCGCCGAAATAATGGTAGAGCATGCGCTTGTTGGTCTGCGCCCGTGCCGCGATCGCATCCACCCTGGCGCCGCCGAAACCATGCGCGGCGAATTCCGCCGTCGCCGCATCCAGGATCGTGGCATGGGTGCGCTGCGGATTGCGTGGCACCTTCGTCGGCTTGGCGATCACATCGCCATCCGCACCGGTCTTTGAGGATTTTTCAGGTCCTTGCCTCGCCTTTGTCGCCATTGGCATTTCTCCTCCCCGATCCATCTCTCTCACGTCGGACGCCTCAAGCTTCAGCGCACGCCGTTTTGAGTGTGATACGATTGGCGCTTGACAGCGGTCGTGTTTCTATCCAACTTGTAACCAAATAGTTATATCTTGCAAAGCAGTTCGTAGATCATCGGTTAACTGGGGAGGAGACCAGGATGACTTTAACGATCGACCGCCGGCAATTGCTTGCCGGCATGGCAGCAACGCTTGCTTTCGGCAGTATCGAACTTGGCCGCGCCAATGCGGCAACCGCGATGCGGCTTCTTTGGTGGGGGTCCAAGGAACGCGCCGACCGCACATTCGCAGCCGTGAAAGCCTATCAGGCCAAGAATCCGGATATTTCCATCGCCGGCGAAACCTTCGGCTGGGACAGCTACTGGACGCGTCTCGCCACGCAGACCGCCGGCGGCAATGCGCCCGACCTCATCCAGATGGACTATCGCTACATCTTCGAATATGCGCGCCGCGGCACGCTGCTCGACATGACGCCCTATCTCGGCAAGAGCCTTACGATCGAGGATTTCGGCGCCCCGAACATCGATTCCGGCAAAGTCGACGGCAAGATCTATGGCGTCAATCTCGGGGTCAATTCCTCCATGGTTGTCGTCAACGCCGCCGCCTGGCAGGAAACCGGCGTCGAGCAACCGCATGACGGCCTCACCTGGGAGCAGCTCGGTGACGCCTGCGCCAAATTCACGGCAGCCAAGAAGCGCCGCGGCGTCTACGGCACCGGCGATGAAAGCGGCGGAGAACCCGCCCTCGAATGCTGGCTGCGCCAGCACGGCAAGGCGCTCTACACCAATGACGGCAAGCTCGGCTTCGAGGCCAAGGACGCCGCCGATTGGTTCGCTTTCTGGGCCGAATTGCGCAAAAGCGGCGCCTGCGTGCCGGCCGATGTACAGGCGCTCGACCAGCAGACCATTGAAACCGACACGCTCGTGACCAAGAAGTCGGCTGTCAGCTACGCCCACTCCAATCAGTTCGTCGCCATCCAGGGCCTCGTCAAGGAAAAGCTGGATCTGATCGCTTATCCCAGCAATCCGGATAGCAAGCCCGGCCAATATCTGAAGCCGTCGATGCTGATGTCGGTTTCGGCGAGTTCTGCCAACAAGGACGCCGCCGTCGCCTTCATCAATTATCTGGTCGAAAGTCCAGACGGTGCCAAGACACTCGGCGTCGAGCGCGGCGTTCCCGCCTCGCCGAAGATCCGCGATCTTCTGACACAGGACCTCGATGCGACGAGCAAGCAGGTCGTCGACTATATCGGCCGCCTGACACCGCATGTCGGAGCATTGCCGCCGTCTCCGCCGAACGGCGCCGGCGAAAATGCGTTCCTCTTGAAGAAGATCGCCGAGGAAGTCGCCTTCGGCAAAAGCAGCGCGCAGGACGGCGCAACGAAATTCGTCGAACAGGCAGCAGCAAACATAACGCGAGGCTGATACCGTGGGTACAAACAGCAACAGCGTTGCCGGTGGCCTGGCCATCGGCGCGAACGCGCGAGCGCGCACAGAGACCATTTACAAGGCGCCGAGCGCATTCTCGCGCAATGCACCGGGCTACCTCTTTCTCCTGCCCTGGCTGATCGGCTTCTTCGGCCTGACGCTGGGGCCGGCGATCGCCTCGCTCTATCTGTCCTTGACCGACTATAACCTGCTGCAGGCGCCGGATTGGGTCGGGCTGGACAATTACGTGCGTATCGCCACCGCCGACGACAAGTTCATCTCGTCGATGAAGGTGACGCTGTTCTACGTGGTCTGTTCCGTGCCGCTGAAGCTGACCTTCGCGCTGCTGGTGGCGCTGTTGCTCAACCGCGGCATTCGCGGCCTGCCGGTCTATCGCGCCATCTTCTACCTGCCGTCGCTGCTCGGCTCCAGCGTCGCCATCGCCGTGCTCTGGCGGCAGATTTTCGATGCCGACGGCGTCGTCAACACGCTGCTTTGGTACTTGTTCGGCATCAACGGCCCGAGCTGGATCTCCAATCCGGACTATTCGCTCTATACGCTCGTGATCCTCGCCGTCTGGCAGTTCGGCTCGCCGATGATCATCTTCCTGGCCGGTCTTAGGCAGATCCCCACCGATCTCTATGAGGCCGCCAGCCTCGACGGCGCGTCCAAGGTGCGGATCTTCTTCAAGATCACCCTGCCGCTTTTGACACCGGTGATCTTCTTCAACGCCGTCGTGCAGACCATCGACGCCTTCAAGGCCTTCACGCCGGCCTATGTCATCTCTTCAGGCACCGGCGGGCCGATCGACTCGACGCTGTTCTACACGCTCTACCTCTACCAGGAAGCCTTCGGCTATTTCCGCATGGGCTATGCCTCGGCGCTCGCCTGGATCCTGGTGATCATCATCGCGATCTTCACCGCCTTCTCCTTCCTCTCCGCTCGTTATTGGGTCCACTACGATGACTGACGCGAAGCTCACCCACTTTCCCGAAGACTTGAGCCCGCCGCGCGAGCGTCCCTGGTTCTTCTCCATCCTCATCCACATCGCGCTGATCGGCGCGTCGATCGTGATGCTTTATCCGCTGCTGTGGATGCTCTCCGGTTCGATCAAGGACCAGAACGAGATCTTCGGCACGGCATCGCTAATCCCATCGCATTTCGACTTCAGCTCGTTTCCGCGCGGCTGGTTCGGCGGACAGGTGAACTTCGGCTCCTTCGTCTGGAACTCCGTCGTCATCGCCGTGCTCTCGGTCATCGGCAACGTCATCTCCTGCTCGCTGGCGGCCTATGCCTTCGCTCGGCTGAACTTCTGGGGCAAGAATTTCTGGTTCGCGCTGATGCTCGGCACGCTGATGCTGCCCTATCACGTGACGCTGATCCCGCAATATATCCTCTTCCTGAAGCTCGGCTGGGTGAAGACCATGCTGCCGCTGGTCGTGCCGAAATTCCTTGCGGTCGATGCCTTCTTCATCTTCCTGATGGTGCAGTTCTTCCGCGGCATCCCGCGCGAGCTGGACGAAGCGGCAATGATGGACGGCTGCAGCCCCTGGCGCATCTACTGGCGCATCATGCTGCCCTTATCGCTGCCGGTACTGGCGACGGCTGCCATCTTCTCCTTCATCTGGACCTGGGACGACTTCTTCGGTCCGCTGATCTATCTCTCCGATATCAACACCTACACGGTTCAGCTCGGCCTGCGCTCCTTCGTGGACTCGACCGGAAGCTCCGACTGGAGCAGCCTGTTCGCCATGTCGAGCCTCTCGCTGATCCCCGTCTTCCTGATCTTCCTGTTCTTCCAGAGGCTGCTGATCGACGGCATCGCCACGGCCGGTCTCAAACGCTGAAAACGAAAACGCAATCCCAAAAGCCTGAAAGCAATTGGGATCGCATCGCAAAATCCACTGAAAGGAATATCGCATGAGCGCCCTGCGCTTCGCCGCCATCGGTATCAACCACGATCACATCTACGGTCAGGTCAACGTCATGCTCCGGGCAGGCGCGGAACTGGTCGCCTTCCACGCCATCGAGGACGACCTTGCGGCCGTCTTCGCGGAGCGCTTTCCGCAGGCAAAGCGCGTTGCCGACAAGAAAGAGATCCTCGAAGATCGCTCCATCGCGCTGATCGTCAGCGCCGCGATTTCCAGCGAGCGTGCCGGTCTCGCGATCGAGGCCATGCACCACGGCAAGGACGTGATGCTCGACAAGCCGGGCATGGTGACTCTGGATCAGCTTGCTGAAGTCCGCAGGGTGCAGGCCGAGACCAAGCGTATCGTCTCCATCCTTTATTCCGAGCATTTCGAGACGGCGTCGACCGTCAAGGCCGGCGAACTGGTCAAGGCCGGTGCCATCGGCAAGGTCATCCACACCACCGGTCTCGGCCCACACCGGCTGCGCAAGCCGACCCGGCCGGAGTGGTTCTTCGACCGCAAGCGCTATGGCGGCATCATCGCCGACATTGCCTCGCATCAATGCGAGCAGTTCCTGTTCTTCGCCGGTTCGCTCGAAGCCGAGATCCTGTCGGCCACCGTCTCGAACCGCGCCAATCCCGAGACACCAGGGCTGCAGGACTATGGCGATTTCCATGTGAGAACGCCCGACGTCACCGGCTATGTCCGCGTTGACTGGTTCACGCCCGACGGCCTCTCCACCTGGGGCGACGGCCGCCTGTTCATTGTCGGCACCGAAGGCACGATCGAGCTCAGAAAATATATCGACGTCGCCGGCCGCCCCGGCACGGACCATCTCTTCCTCACCGACCGCAAAGGCATGCAGCATATCGATTGCAGCGAGGTCGACCTGCCCTTTGGCCGGCAACTGGCCGCCGATATCCGCGACCGCACCGAAACCGCGATGGGGCAGGAACATTGCTTCAAGGCCATGGAGCTGGCGTTGAAGGCCCAGGCTCTGGCCGAAGCGACATCGCTCAACAGCTTGCAGAGGTAATTTGCATATGTCCGACATCAAGAAAGTCGCGGTCATCGGTCTCGGCATCGGCCGCTCCCATATTGTCGAGGGCTATCTGCCGCATTCCGATCGCTTCGAGGTCGCCGTGCTTTGCGATCTCAACGAGGAACGCCTGAACGCTGTCGGTGACGAATTCGGCATCGCCAGACGCCTCAAGGATTTCGTCGAGGTGCTGAACATGCCGGATATCGACATCGTCGATATCTGCACGCCGCCCGGCTCGCATTTCGAAATGATCCTGCAGGCGCTCGCAGCCGGCAAGAGCGTCGTCTGCGAAAAACCACTGGTCGGCTCGCTCGCCGATATCGATGCGGTGATCGCCGCGGAGAAGACGGCAAAGGGCCGGCTGATGCCGATCTTCCAGTATCGTTATGGCGACGGCATCCAGAAGGCCAAGCGCATCATTGAGGCCGGTATTGCAGGCAAAGCCTATGTCGCGACCTCAGAAACCCATTGGGTACGCGGCGCCGACTATTATGCGGTCCCCTGGCGCGGCAAATGGGCGACGGAACTCGGCGGCGTGCTGATGACGCATTCGATCCACCTGCACGACATGCTGACCTATCTGATGGGACCGATCGCCGGCCTCTTCGGCCGCGTTGCCACCCGCGTCAACGATATCGAAGTGGAAGATTGCGCCAGCGCCAGCCTGCTGATGCAGAACGGCGCGCTTGCGACGATCAGCGCCACGCTCGGCTCGCAGGAGCAGATCAGCCGCCTGCGCCTCTGCTTCGAGAACGTGATGATCGAGAGCAACCATGAACCCTATAGCCCCGGCCAGGATCCGTGGAAAATCGTGCCCGCCAATGACGAGATTGCGGAGAAGATCGACGCTTTGCTCGCAGACTGGCAGCCTGTGCCGATCCGCTTCAACACACAGATGAAGCTGTTCCATGAGGCACTGGTGTCCGGCGGCCCGCTGCCGGTGACCACCGTCGACGCCCGTCAGGCGCTGGAACTGGTCACCGCCTTTTACGAATCGTCGGAAACGCGTACCGAAGTCCGCTTTCCGGTCGGCCCGGAAAGCACGAAATACAAGAGCTGGAGGCCGGCATGAACGTTGCCCCGCGAGCGATCAGGAACAAGGAGGATGCGCCCATGGCGACCAGCGTCTCGCTGCAGAAGATCATCAAGCGCTATGGCGAGCTTCAGGTCGTCCACGGCATTGACCTCGAGATCGAACCGGGGGAATTCACCGTCTTCGTCGGCCCGTCCGGCTGCGGCAAGTCCACGCTACTGCGCATGATCGCCGGGCTGGAGCCGATTTCCGGCGGCGCGCTCTATCTCGACGGCACCCGCATGAACGATGTCCCCGCCTCCAAGCGCGGCATTGCCATGGTGTTCCAGTCCTATGCGCTTTATCCGCATATGTCGGTCTACAAGAACCTCGCCTTCGGCCTGGAAACCGCCGGCATGAAGAAGCAGGAGATCCACCCGCGCGTCGAAAAGGCGGCCGAGGTCCTGCAGATCACCCAGCTCCTGCAACGCAAGCCGAAGCAGCTTTCCGGCGGCCAGCGCCAGCGCGTGGCCATCGGCCGCGCCATCGTGCGCGAGCCCAATATCTTCCTCTTCGACGAGCCGCTCTCCAACCTTGACGCTGAACTGCGCGTGCAGATGCGCGTCGAAATCGCCCGCTTGCACCAGCGGCTCGGCAACACGATGATCTACGTCACCCACGACCAGACCGAGGCCATGACCATGGCCGACAAGATCGTCGTGCTGAACGGCGGCAAGATCGAGCAGGTCGGCGCGCCGCTCGATCTCTACAACAAGCCAAAGAACAAGTTCGTCGCCGGCTTCATCGGCTCGCCGAAGATGAACTTCCTCGGAGCAAAGATCGTCGCCTCGGACGATGGCTCGGCCGTCATCGATCTCAACGGCCAGACCATCCGCCTGCCGCGACGGCTGGGCGGCATCCAGCCCGGAGACACCGTCACGCTCGGCGCACGGCCGGAACACCTGAACGTCAGCGATCGCGGCCTGGCCCTTGGCAGTGCCCATGTCGACCTGGTCGAGCATCTCGGCGGCCAGACGATCCTCTATGCCACCCTGCACGGAGGCCAGTCACTGACCATCGCGCTGGAAGACCAACAGGCGATCCGCGCCGGCGAAACGGTGAATATCCGCATCGATCCCGAGCGCTGTCATTTGTTCGGACCGGATGGGACAACGTTGTAAGAAGGCTGCTGACGCAGGTGGGGCCTGTCTCGCCCCTGGTGGGCGAGAACGCAGAAGCTGGGGATTAGGCGAGGGTTCGTCCCTCGTCTAATTCCTGGTTTTTACAAGAGCGGGGTAGGCAGAGACGCATTCAGTTTCCGGCCTACCAGCGCGAGAAACAAACCTCTGCTCTCGCAATTTCAATGACTTGGAATTTGCCACCGACCATCAAACTTCGATTATTCGCCGGCTACCGATAGTTTTGACCTGACCTGTCGGAACGGTCCCGACTGCAATTCCGGCTCTCGGTTGAAGCCGCAGCCGTCGTGTCACACCAGGCGCCAGATGGAACCAATCATCCTCGGCCCGATAGGCTTCGAAATCGACTTGGAGCGACTGCGCCAGCCGATCGCTGCGCAAATCGAGGAACCACTGGCCATCCTGCTGCGAAACGGACGCCACGATTTCCGCCTCGTGAAAGGCTTTCGTCCTGCCCAGAGGAAAATGGAAAGCTTCAGCAATCAACGCACCCGTGTCGCGCACCGTAAGCTGCGCCACCGTGACATCATGCGACGGCGGGCCGAAGCGGAAGGCATAGGTGGTGTCGAAGAAGGCGCCGAACAGATCCGTGCAGGCGATCTTGTTCTTGGAACGAGCCTCAATCGACAGCTCTCGTTTTCCACCCACGACCCTCTGCCGTCCGTCTCTCAGGCACGAGACGTCAAGATCGAGCTCAAGCGCCGCATCGCTCTCGTTGATCACATGCACATCGAGGCCATTGGTGCCCTCGTCGGTGAGCAGCACCTGCACCGGCCGGAAAGCCCGGCGGAGCGCATACCATACGGGCTTCGGCTCCCCGGTCGAATCGATCACGCCCCAGCCAGGGCCGGGCAGCAGGTCCTGCAGCGTCCAGACCAGCGCGCCGTTGCAGCCCGAACCCTGCCGACGCCATTCAGCATAGGTCTCTTCCGCGACCTCGCCGGTGACAGCCCGCGACACAGCGAGATAGAGATCGGGATCCTCCCGCCGCAGCCGATCCGGCTCGAAACCGTAGAGTTCGCAAAGATAATGATCACGCACATCCTCGAAATCCCAGGAAGCGCCGCGATCGCGCGGTACGCGCTCCTTCCATAGCGGGCTATGGACCGCTGGAACCGGCAAATGCCGCGACAACGTCCGGGCCTGCGGCACATGCGCGAAAGCCAAGCTTTCCGCCGCGAAACGGACATCGGCGCGACGCGCATCGTCGAGCGGCCGCATATAGGCGCCGACGCCGTAGTAATGCGTCACCCCTTCATTCGCGGAAAACGGCATGGCCCCGCCGGAGGGGGAGTTGACGACATAGGGCACGTCGGGCCGCAGCGATTGCGCGACCGCCGGAATGATCTCCTCCACGATCGGACTTGCCCAGAACCGCTCCGGCAGGCCGAGCATCGCCGCCTGCTGATGCATCTCGCTGCCGCCGCAAAGCACAGCGAGCGATGGTGACAGGCGTGCTTGGCCAAGAAATTGCGCCACTTCCGCCTCGACATGGGTGTTGAAACCCTTGTCGCCCTTCGGATAATCGAAATTGGCGAACATGAAATCCTGCCAGACCAGAAGGCCGAGTTCGTCGCAGAGCTTGAAGAACTCCGGCGTCTCATAGGCCATGGTGCCGCCGATGCGGATCATGTTCATACCCGCTTCCGCCGCCAGCCGCAGCCAGGGCTCATAATCCTCGCGGCCGCCGGGCAGCCGCAGGATATCCGCCGTGGTCCAGACCGCCCCACGGCAGAAGATGCGCTCGCCATTGACGATCAGGCCGAAATCCCGGCCATCCGCGCCGCGATCGACAGCCAGCCGACGAAAGCCGGTGCGCCCAAGCGGATGCTCGACACCATCGATGACCAGCGTCACGTCATAAAGATACGGCGTGCCATGCGTGCGCGGCCACCATGGCGTCACACGGGGGATTTTCAGGATCGCCGTGCAGCGGCCATGGCTGTCTCGCTCGAAAGCCTGCTCGACCTCGCCACAGCGAAGCATGACGTCGCTCACATGTCCTTCGATCGACAACGAGGCATAGAGCCGACCCTCGCCATCCTCCAGCAAATCCGGACGCAGCGAAAGGTCGCGAATAACAGGCTTATACGGACGCAGCAGCGACACCGGCCGCCATGGCCCGACGGCATGGATTTCCGGGCACCAGCCGGGCATGTGGCCAAGCAGCGTCGTTCGCACCAGCCGTAATCCCTGCGGCGTGATCATCTGCGGCCGCCAGCGGGCGCGCGGGCCGGGCTCGGCAAGGCGCGGCTCCAGTGCGCGAAAACACAGGGCCAGCTCGTCGCCGCCCAGCAGATGAACGGCAAGATCATGCGTTTCGAACATGCTCTCGGAGACGAGAATTTTGCGTCCGTTCAGAAAGACGTCGCAGAGCGTTGCCAATCCCTCAAGCCGCAGCACCGCATTACCGGCCTCGGCATCGACCAACCGGCAGAGATACCAGGCGTCCCGGTCGTTCAGCGGATGCGGATGCTCCCGATTAAAAAGCCCGGCCTTTTCCAATGCCTCGGCCACGGTACCCGGCACTGGCGCGGGGATGAGGCCAACCGAAAACGACAGGTCCGAAGGCGAAGCGCAGACGCCCGCATCCGTCAGAACCAGATTCCATCCTTCGCTCAGCGGCGTCTTGCCGCTGATATCAGCCAAACGCCCGTGCATTGGATCCCTAAAGCTTTTGTTCCAGCAGCCCCATCATGGAATCCCATGCATCCGCCGCCGGATCAAGCGCCGTCTGCAACGGCTCGAATTTCTTGCGCGTGATGGCGCGGGCAAGCTGGAACTGCACCGATTTCGCCACTTCCGAAATCCGCCGTGCCTGAGCCGCAGCCTCGGCAAAATCCGCCGACAGCCAATCGAGATGGCTGCCCGCCAGCTCGAAATTGGCGCCGACTTGGCGCAGCGTGTTGAAAGCATATTTATGGAAGAAGCCGAAGGGGCGCTCGGCCAAGGCTTCGACCTGCGCCGGGAAAACCGCCGCGAAGGCGCGGATGGGATTGGCCACCGGACGACGACGAAAATGGAAGGCCAGCAGCTGCCTGGATGTTTGCCGGATAGCCGCCTCGCCGGGCTTGATCTCCGGGAACTTCGCGAATTCCGTATAGGGCAGGAAGGGCAGATCTTCGTTTGTCAGATGCAGCTGGAACAGCCCGTCGAAATCCTCGCCCGACAGCTGAAAGAAACCGCCATTGTGGAAATAGTCGAGCTCGCGGCCCGCCAGATCCAGCCGGTTGATGGCTACGGTCGTCTTGCCATGCTCGCGGCGATAGCCGACGCCCTGGGTGTCCGGCATGTAGAAGGAATCCATCTCCACCAGGCAGAGCCGGCCGCGACCGACCTGCTCGGCGACATGACGCTCGACCTTGTCGTAGATCGCCAGCTCCGTGCAGCGGATGCCGTAGAGCGCTTCGAGATCCTCGAGCGGCACCTTGAAGAAGGTGAATTGATCGCCCTCGAAGTCCTGACCCATCGTAAAACCAAGCATGGCTTCCGGCGGTAGTTTCAGGCTCGCCAGCACTTCGATCCAGAGATCGATATAGCAATTGGTTTCCGGCCACATGCGCTCGCTGTCGTGCAGCGCATGTGGTTTGTAGGCGGCGGGATCGAGGCCCGCAAAGATGGAAGCCACGATCAGCCCCACAGCGCCTTGCGCACGCCCTCGGGCCAATCCTTCGTATCGAGACCATGGTGATGGAACAGCGCCAGCGCGATACGCTCCAGGCCGAAGCCGACGCAGGCCGTATGCGCGACACTGCCGTCGGCGAAATTCAGACCCCATTTCGCGCCGAAGGCGTCCTGGTGATAGTTGAAGCTCATGCAGGCGGTCGGATTGGCCGACGAAGTGATCGGGATCAGCAACTCGAACTTCAGGTTCTGGTCGCGCTGGTTGTTGGCGAGCATCTTGCCGGCCCGGCCGAAGAACGGATCATTAGCGACATCGATGACGACGTCGAGGCCAACGGCCTTCATCATCTCGATACCGCGATCCATCCAGCTCTGGCGGAAGTCGGTCACATGCTTGTCGGTGCCCATGCAGACATATTCGCGCATGCGGAACAGTTGCTGGCGGGCCGGATCCTTGGAAGGCTCATGGCGGAAGCAATAGGACTGCAGATCGAAGAGCGCACCAGCTTCCGGCAGGTAACCACGCTTGGCGACCGTCGGATAAAGCGGATAGCAGGCCGCCGGCGTCAGCACGATATCGGTCGCTTGCTGCTCTTTCGTCCAGTCCTCGCCGACCTCCATGCATTTCAAGAGACTCATATGGTCGAGTTCGCTGCCGCAGAAGCTGTGCACGGTGCCGGCAAGCTGCGGGAAGCTCTTCATGTAGCCGCTCGTCTCGAAGAAGGCGCGGTTCATGCCCGGCGGAAAGCGGATGGCTTCGGCGCCGTCGGCGCCGCCGAACCTGTCGATCAGCCGCTCGAAGGCGGCGATGACATCTTCGAACTGGCCGCTGCGGCCATAAAGACCGTCAACGCCGGTGTCGATCAGAAGACCGGATTCGAAAAGGCGGTCGAGAAACGATGTTTGCATATCCATGACGATTACCCCAACAGGCTGGTATCTTGTTTGTGGACGAGCAGCATGGTCGACGTATTGCCGAGAATGCGGTCATTCGAGATCATCAATTGAGCGGAATGCGCGTCGCGCAGATGGCGGCCGAGACTATAGGGCGTCCCGTTCTTGTAGCCCATGATGCCGCAGATTAGCATGGCATGGTTGATGATCGGAAGGATCATCTCCGACGACGCGATCTTGACGTTGTTCATGGCGACGGCAAAGGCCATCGAGGAGAGACGATCGGCATCGGCCTTCGCCTCTTCATAGACTTTCAGGCCGGCGACGACATTGGATTTCACCATTTGCAGCAGGCCGGAGACTTCGGCGAGCCGCAATGCGCCCGGCGGCTGCGTGCCCGGCGACTTGCGAGCCGCGGCGCGCACGAAAGCCTGGGCGCGGGCAACGGCATCGGCGGCAATTCCGTACCAGACACCGCTCCAGAGCAGATGCGAGCTTGCCAGCATCGACTGCGCGGCAATCTCGGCAAAGGGTTTCGGCAGGATCTGAACGGCAGGCGCTTCGCCCTTGAACAGGAAGCCGTCGGAGCAGGTGCCGCGCATACCGAGCGTGTTCCACTCGACGGTGCGTTCAAGCGTATATTGATCTCTCAAGAAAACGGTCAGCACCTGGTCGGAAGAGGCCGCTTCGGCATGGCTGCGCGAGGTAATCAGGATCGCATCCGCATGGGCGCCATAGGAGATAACGGTCGCGTCTTTCTCTAGAAAGCAACTGTCACCCTCGACCTTGATGGCGCAGATGCTGTTGCGCAGATTGCCGCCGATCCCACCTTCCGTGGTCGCCGAGGCCAGCAGAAGCTGTTCTTTGGCGATGCGGCGCATGAAGTCGCGGTGCCAGTCGCTGCCGGCGCCGTGTTCGACCAGGCTCGACAGCTTGATCTGATGCATGGCGAAAACCATGGCGCTGGCGGCACAGGCCTGACCGAGGATGGAGCAAAGCTCGGCGATCTCGGTGATCGACGCGCCCTCGCCGCCAAGTTCGTCGGAGATCTGGACCGACAACAGCTTCTCGGTCCGCATTGCCTCGACTGCCTCACGGGGGAAGCGGCCTTCGACATCGACCGCATCGGCATACTTGCCCGCAATCGCTGCGACACGCGCGGCCCGCGCCGTCATCTTGTCGCCGGCCCCGGCGTCAACCAAAGCGACCGCCACGTTCATCAGGCGACCTTTCGGCTGTCCAGGATCATGCCGACCGTTTTTTCGATGGCGACGATACTGGCAAAGGATTTGCGGTTGAGCAGATTGTCGGGAAATTCGATGTCGAAGGCATCCTCGATGCCGAGCATCAGTTGCACTGATGCAAAGGAGGAGAGCCCCGCCGCATAGAGATCGGCATCGTCGGCAATCTGATCCATCGTAACGGGAAGTGCGCCGAACTTGGCCAGCAAATCGCGAATCGTCTCATTCATCCTGTCGTCCCTCCAGGCAATCACAAACACGACCACAGTAACGCGGCCTTATCTTCGCCTGAGAAGTAACAGGTAAAATAGAACATTCCACTAAGCGACGTGGTAAATATAACGACGCTATACTTAGCAAGAATATATTGAATATAAGATTTATCTAAATGAAATTTACGATATTTAAGCCATGCAACCTGTCGTTTACAGCGCAATATTTCAGAATTCTAAAATTTATCCACTGTGATGCGCGAAAGAACGGCACGTCGCAGCAAGGTTAATGTGCCAAATTTCCACGCGAGTTCCTATGAAATTTGGAGTTGCAGACAGTGCAAAACAACGCAGGAGCGGAAAACCGCTTCACTATCCCTCCGGTGGATAGAGATGCTCGCCGCCACGATAGTCCGAGACGGAATAGCAGCCTTCGCCAAACTCGCGAACCGCGCTCTTGCCGATATCCGCCTTGCCGTGGCCACCGGGAATGTCGAGGATATAGGTCGGCTGGCAGAGGCCGGAGATACGACCCCGCAACGCCGCGACGATTGCCTGTCCCTCTGCGATCGTCAGGCGGAAATGACTGGTGCCGGGAGCAAGATCAGGGTGGTGCAGATAATAGGGCTTGATCCGCGTTTCGACGAAAGCCTTCATCAATGAAGCCAGCACATCCGGATCATCATTGACGCCCTTCAGCAGCACGGATTGGCTGACCAGCACGATGCCGGCATCCACCAGCCGGGCACAGGCGGCGCGCGCCTCCGCCGTCAGTTCGCGCGGATGGTTGGCATGCAGCGCCAGATAAACGGTCTTGCCGCTCGCCTTCAGCGCCGCAATCAGTGCCCCGTCGATCTTCAGCGGATCGACGACAGGCACGCGGGTATGGAAGCGAACGATCTTCACATGCTCGATATCGGCAAGCTGCCGCAGCATCTCTTCGAGCCGGCGCGGCGACAGCACCAACGGATCGCCGCCGGTGAGGATCACCTCCCAGATCTCCTCATGGTCACGGATATAGGCAAAGGCAGCATCGAGCGCCGCGCCATCCAGCGTCCCGAGCCCCTGCGGCCCGACCATCTCGCGGCGGAAGCAGAAGCGGCAATAGACCGGGCAGACATGCACGGCCTTCAACAGCACACGGTCGGGATAGCGATGGACGATGCCCTCGACCGGGCTATAGGCATGATCGCTGATCGGATCGGCCCGCTCCTCCGGCGTAACGACGAGTTCGGCCATGTCGGGCACGAATTGCCGGGCGATCGGGTCGGCGGGGTCGGCCTTGTCGATCAACCGGGCAACCGTCGGCGTCAGGGCGATGGCATAACGCTCCGCCACCACTTCCAGCGAAAGCGCCTCGGCGCTATCGATCAGTCCGGCCTGCTCGAGGTCATCGACAGTTCTGATTGGGCGCATCACATTCATGAACCAAACTCCGATACTGGCGCCCAGAGCACCTGCTCGATCCTGGAAGCCCCGGTCGCCAACATTACCAGCCGGTCGAAGCCGAGCGCAATGCCGCTCGCTTCCGGCATGACGGCCAGCGCCTGCAGAAAATCCTCATCCAGCGGATAGGTCTCGCCATAGATCCGCGCCTTCTCCGCCATCTCGATCTCGAACCGCCGCCGCTGCTCTTGTGCATTGGTGAGTTCGCCGAAAGCATTGGCAAGCTCGACGCCGCAGGCATAGAGCTCGAAGCGCTCGGCCACGCGATGATCCGCAGCCGAAGGCCGGGCAAGAGCGGCCTCCGAGACCGGATATTCATCAAGGATCGTCACTCGGCCAAAACCGAGATAGGGCTCGACCTTCTCGACCAGCACGCGGCTGAAGAGATCGGCCCAATGGTCGTCATCGGCAACGCGCATGCCGACACGCCGCATCTCGGCTGCCAGATGCTCACGATCCGTGGAGCCGTCGAGGCCGACCGAGCCGAGCAAATCGATCCCGGCATGACGCTCGAAGGCGGCGGCAACGCTGATGCGTTCCGGCGCGAGAAACGGATCGGTCTCCGCGCCGCGATAGGTGAGCTTCTTCGCCCCAACTGTCTCCGCTGCTAGCGCCAGCAAGACGGCGCAATCATTCATCAGTGTCTCATAGGTCTCGCCGGCCCGGTACCATTCCAGCATGGTGAATTCCGGATGGTGCAGCGGCCCGCGCTCGCGATTGCGGTAGACATGGGCGAAACAGGCGATGCGCTCCTCGCCGGCGGCAAGCAGCTTCTTGCAAGCAAATTCCGGCGAGGTGTGCAGATAGAAGGGCGCCGCCTGGCCATCCGTCGTCAGTGCCTCGGTGGCGAAAGCATGCAGATGCGCCTCGTTGCCCGGCGACACCTGCAGCGTCGCCGTGTCGACCTCGATGAAGTCGTTGCGCGCGAAGAAACCGCGCAGCGCCGCCTGGATGGCGTTGCGGCCAAGAAGGAACGGCCGCCGGTCCGCATGGACGCTGCGGGTCCACCAGGGGGACGCTCTGCTGCTCGTTGGCTCCATCGATGCTTTCTTCTTAAGACCGCCCGGGTTGGGGGGTGGCTATTTCCGCTGATTTAGGGTAGTTGCGCCCCCAAGCAAACAATAGCTGCGTCTTGGGATGTATTTCGACAGTCCTCTACGACGCGACAAGCTGAGTTACAAGGAAGTCTTATGGTCAAGGTCATCGCCTCTTCGGTCCGCAAGGGCAACGTTCTCGACGTCGACGGCAAGCTCTACGTCGTTCTCACCGCCGCGAACTTTCATCCGGGCAAGGGTACGCCGGTTACCCAGGTCGACATGCGCCGCATCGTCGACGGCGTTAAGGTGTCCGAACGCTGGCGCACCACCGAACAGGTCGAGCGCGCCTTCGTCGAAGACGTGAACTTCCAGTACCTCTATGAAGACGGCGAAGGCTTCCACTTCATGAACCCGGTCTCCTACGATCAGGTCGTCGTCGATGTCGAAACCATGGGCGACCAGAAAGCCTTCCTTCAGGAAGGCATGACCTGCGTCCTGTCGATGCATGAAGGCATTGCGCTGGCACTCCAGCTGCCGCGCCACGTCACGCTGGAAATTGCCGAGACGGAACCGGTCGTCAAGGGTCAGACAGCCTCCTCCTCCTACAAGCCTGCGACCCTGTCAAATGGCGTCCGCACCCTGGTGCCGCCGCACATCAACGCCGGCACCCGCGTCGTCATCGCCACGGAAGACGTTTCCTACGTCGAGCGCGCCAAGGACTGAGCAATCGGCCTTGTGGTTTCATCAAAAACGCCCTGTCTTATCGACGGGGCGTTTTTGTTTTGGGGTCTTGGTATGATGATGGCCAGATGGGTGGCCATGCAAATAGTCGCAACATCGACGGCCGTGCCCGGCGACCACCCCAATTACCTCGACGGCGCATTCGCCTTCTTGCTATTCACCTCCGGCTCCTCGGCCGGTTCCTGCGGAACGGTTGCGGCAGCGACCTCTTCCTCGTGCGGCACCAGCGCCTGCAGATGCAGCACGCGCGGCGACATCGCCTGGAGGTAGGCATCGGAGCGGCCGATATAGATCACGGTCGCATCGGTAAATTCCGTCAGCAGTGCTGAGAACTTGGCCTGGACATCCAGCTCCAGCCCCTCCATGACTTCATCGAGGATGATCCATTTCGGCTTTGCCAGTAGCAGATGCGCAAAGGCGATGGCCTTCTGCTCGTCATTGTCCAGCAGCCGGTCCCAGCGCGCCTGCGTATCGAGCCGGCCCTTCAGGCGGCCAAGGCCGACCTTGTCCATCGCGGCTTCGACAGCGGCATCATCATAGGCATCCCGATCCTCGGGGAAGCAGATCGCTTCCCGGAGCGTGCCGCCCGGCACATAGGGCGTGTGCGGCATGAACAGCATGTCTTCCATCGGCGGCATGCTGATTGTGCCGGAGCCGCAATTCCATTGATGCGCCAGCGACTGGAACAGCAGTCTGCGGTTCACGCCATGATCGCCATTGACCATAATGTGCTCGCCGGCGGCGATGGTCACCGAGCCCTCGCGAATGCGGAAGCCGTTTTCCATGGCATCCTCGCTGGTCTTGGTGGAAATCTCCATGTCGGTCCATGCCATCATGCCGGCAGGCGCCTGGTCGAAGGTGATGGTGTGCGGCATCGGCGTCGTATCGTCCATTTCCATCAGCGCCTGGCGGAAATCGGTAACGCGCATCAGCGTCGCGCGCCATTCGGCGATCGGGCCGAAATTGGCGACATACCAGCGCAAGGCCGTATTGACCTGATTGAAGGCGCCGACCGCCACCATCAGCTGGCCGAAGGTCAGCCCGCCGGAGAAATAGGCGGGCGCGGCCACCAGGATCGGGATGATAAGCACCAGCCAGCCGTAACCGGCCGAGACCCAGGTTAGATTGGTGTTGGCGATGGCAAGCTGGCGGATGACGGCAAGCACGGCGGAAATATCGAGATTGATCCGCCGGCGCTCATTCTCCTGGCCGCCGGCAATGGTGATCGCCGGCATGTGTTCGTTGGCATGCATCAGCGCAAAGCGCAGCTCGGCTTCCTTGGAATAGCGGTCGGCGTTCAGCCGTACCAGTCGACGGCCGACGAACTGGCTGAGAAACGACGCCGAACCGGCATAGATAATCGCCGCCCAGACCATGTAGCCGGGGATCGAAAAGCTCATGTCGTTGTAATGGAAGACCATGCCGCTGGACAATTCCCAGAGCACGCCGATGAAGCTCAGGAGCAGGATGGTCGCCTGCACCAGGCCGATCGCCAGGCCCGTGGTGCTCTCTGCGAGATTGCGCGCATCCTCGTGCAGCCGCTGGTCCGGATTGACGCCGATCAGGCCGGAAGAGGCAAGCCGAAGCGCGCGCTTGGCCTTCAGCCATTGATCGACGAGATCACGCGCCAGACCCTCGCGCATATAGAGCGCGGTCATCTGGTTGAACCAGGCCTGGATGACATTGAGGACAAGAAGCGAGCCGGCAATCATGCCGAAAACGCCGAGCTGATGGAAGAAGGCGCCGGTATCGCGCCGCGCCAGCGAATCATAGAAGGGCGCATTCCAGCTATTGAGCAGGACCTGAACATAGGCCGTGACCAGAATGATCACGAACAGCGCGACCGTCAGCGAAATGATCCTGATGCGGACCGCCGAACCCCAAAAGGCGGAAAACATCATCCTCAGCCGATAGAGAACGCTGAAATCGTATCCGACTCGGTCGTTCCCCTGAATATTCGGCGCGGCTTGCGTTTCAACTGCCATCAACACTTCCCTGCGACGCACGTATCGTCAGTTAACCATCACCTGCCCACATGTCCATCCATGCAGCTCATCAGGGCGATCACGTTCAATATATACACCGTCTCATGCCTTGAACCGAGTAAGGCCAGAAGCTAGCTTGCACCTCAAATATTGATGAAAGCCTTCCGATGCAATTTCAGGGAACTGCGGACTACATCGCCGACAAGGATTTGATGGTTGCCGTCAATGCCGCCATCCGGCTGGAACGGCCGCTTCTGGTCAAGGGTGAGCCGGGCACCGGCAAGACGGAACTAGCCCGTCAGGTGGCAACCGCCCTCGGCCTCGACCTGATCGAATGGAACATCAAATCGACCACCAAGGCGCAGCAGGGGCTCTACGAATATGATGCCGTCTCGCGCCTGCGCGACAGCCAGTTGGGCGACGAGCGCGTCCATGACGTCCGCAATTACATTCGGCAGGGCAAGCTCTGGCAGGCTTTTACCGCGCAGAGGAAATGCGTGCTGCTGATCGACGAGATCGACAAGGCCGACATCGAATTCCCGAACGATCTGCTGCAGGAACTCGACCGCATGGAGTTCCATGTCTACGAGACCGGCGAAACCATCCGCGCCACCATCCGGCCGATCGTCATCATCACCTCGAACAACGAAAAAGAGCTGCCGGACGCCTTCCTGCGCCGCTGCTTCTTCCACTATATCCGCTTTCCCGATGTCGAGACGCTGACTCGCATCGTCGAGGTGCACTATCCCGGCATCAAGCAGACGCTGGTACGGGCGGCCCTTACCCAATTCTTCGAGATCCGCGATGTGCCGGGCCTGAAGAAGAAGCCGTCTACCTCCGAAGCCCTCGACTGGATCCGACTCCTCGTCGCCGATGATGTCGACCCAGTGACCTTGCGCAGTGACGCCAAAACGGTCCTGCCAAAGCTGCACGGCGCGCTGTTGAAGAACGAGCAGGATGTCCACCTCTTCGAACGCCTCGCCTTCATGGCGCGGGGTCAAGGGAAATGATGCGGCCGGATGCCGTCAAAGTCCTGATCCATGCGCTGCGCGGCCGGTATTTGTTGGTCTTCGACGAGCCGGACTTCCCCACCGTCAAACTGCAGGTTCCCGGCGGCACCGTCGAGCCGGGCGAAGACATAGCGGCAGCGGCGGCACGCGAATTCGAGGAAGAGACCGGGCTTGCGGCGGGCGATCTCAATCCGCTCGGCATTCACGACTACCGCTTCGAAAAGGACGGGCGCGAATACCATCATCAGAGACACTATTTCCGCTGTACCCTGCCCGAAGCGACACCCGATACCTGGCTCCATCTCGAAATGACACCGTTCGACGGCAGCGACCCCATCCGCTTCCGCTTCTTCTGGCTGCCGATCCCCATAGCGAGGCAGCGTCTCGGCTATGGCATGCAGCACTTCCTTGAACATCTGTAGAGGTCGGCGGTATGAGGCATGATATCGACCTTTTCCCTCAAGAGCTTCCCCATTGACCGATAGAGGCCGCGGGTTTATTGAATTTCCCTTGTGGTGATTTGGCCGGCCGGCTTGCAGCCACGTTAAATAAGTCGCTAAAGGGCCGCGTGCGGACCGGTAGCGATTCATGATCGCGGCCGGTTTTTGTTTTTGGTCGAGTGATAACGATGCCCATCAAGATTCCCGATACGCTTCCCGCGTTCGAAGCCCTTCAAAACGAGGGTGTGCGGGTGATGACTGAGACGATGGCGATCCGTCAGGATATCCGTCCCCTTCAGATCGGGCTTCTCAACCTCATGCCGAACAAGATCAAGACCGAGGTGCAGATGGCGCGCCTGGTCGGCGCCTCGCCGCTACAGGTCGAGTTCTCGCTGGTGCGCGTCGGCGGCCACAAGGCCAAGAACACCTCCGAAGAGCATCTGCTCTCCTTCTACCAGACCTGGGAAGAGGTGAAGCACCGCAAGTTCGACGGCTTCATCATTACCGGCGCGCCGATCGAGCTGCTGGAGTATGAAGAGGTCACATACTGGGATGAGATGAAGCAGATCTTCGACTGGACGGCAACCAATGTCCATTCGACGCTGAACGTCTGCTGGGGCGCCATGGCAGCGGCCTACCACTTCCATAAGGTGCCGAAATATACGCTGAAGGAGAAAGCCTTCGGCGTCTACCGCCACCAGAACCTGAAGCCGTCCTCGGTCTATCTCAACGGCTTCTCCGACGACTTCGCCGTGCCGGTGTCGCGCTGGACGGAAGTGCGTCGCGCCGACATCGAGAAGGTGCCGAACCTCGAGATTCTGATGGAGTCGAGCGAGATGGGCGTCTGCCTGGTGCACGAGCAGGCCTGCAACCGGCTCTACATGTTCAATCATGTGGAGTATGATTCCACCTCGCTGGCGGACGAATATTTCCGGGACGTGCATGCCGGCGTGCCGATCAAGATGCCGCATAATTATTTCCCGCATAACGACCCGGAAATCCCGCCGCAGAACCGCTGGCGCAGCCATGCCCATCTGTTCTTCGGCAACTGGATCAACGAACTCTACCAGACCACGCCCTATGATCTGGAGGATATCGGCGAAGAGAGGCTCTGACCCTTGTTCATTCCCTTCTTCCTGAAACTGAAGGAAGCGAAGGTTCCGGTGACCCTCCGGGAATTCCTGTCGCTTCTGGAGGGAATGGAAGAGGGGATCGCCGATTATGATGTCGAAGCCTTCTACTATCTGGCCCGCGCGACGCTGATCAAGGACGAGCGCTTCATCGACCGTTTCGATCAGGTCTTTGCCGATTACTTCCGCGGCGTCGAGGCGATTAGCGGCGGCCCGGAGACGGTCGAGGCGGCCACCATTCCCGAGGAATGGCTGCGCAAACTCACTGAGAAACATCTGACGGAAGAAGAAAAGAAGCTGGTCGAGGCGCTCGGCGGCTTCGAGAAACTGATGGAAACGCTGCGCCAGCGCCTCGACGAACAGAGAGGCCGGCATCAGGGCGGCTCGAAATGGATCGGCACCGCGGGCACCTCGCCTTTCGGCGCGCATGGCTACAATCCCGAGGGCGTCCGCATCGGCCAGGAAACCTCCAATCACCGCAAGGCGGTGAAGGTCTGGGACCGGCGCGAGTTTCAAAATCTTGACGACGGCGTCGAGCTCGGCACCCGCAACATCAAGCTGGCGCTGAAGCGGCTGCGTCGCTGGGTGCGCGAAGGTGCCGACGACGAACTCGACCTGTCCGGCACGATCCGCTCCACCGCCGAACACGGCTATCTCGACGTCCAAACCAGGCCGGAACGGCGCAACGCGGTCAAGCTGCTGATGTTCTTCGACATCGGCGGCTCGATGGACGATCATATTCGCGTGGTCGAGGAACTCTTCTCCGCCGCCCGCGCCGAATTCCGGCACATGGAATATTTCTACTTCCACAATTGCCTCTATGAAGGCGTGTGGAAGGACAATCGCCGCCGGCGCATCGACATCACCGCGACATCAGACCTGATCCGCACCTTCGGCTCCGACTACCGCATCGTCTTCGTCGGCGACGCCTCGATGAGCCCCTACGAGATCGTCCAACCGGGCGGCTCGGTCGAACACTGGAACAAGGAAGCCGGCGAAGCCTGGCTCAACCGCATGACCGGCCATTTCCGCAAATGCATCTGGCTCAACCCCGTACCCGAAGACTATTGGAGCCACACCACCTCGATCTCGATCATCCGCCGCCTGTTTTCCGACCGGATGTATCCGCTGACCCTCGGCGGGCTGGAGAGGGCTACGAGGGAACTGTCGCGGTGATCTCGATCAGCTCCTAGTTTGGTGATGGTCAGGCACAGAGCTTGATCGACGAGAATGGACCACGCCTATGCGTTTGCGTTGCGATAGGCCGCGACGGCAAGCCAGATTGCCGAAAGCAGGAAGTAGAAGGCGCCGAACCCGACATAGGGGGTGATATCCAGAATCGTCGGCGCTGCGGTACCAAGGGATCGGCTGATCATGAAGCCACCGGCAAGCGCCGACTGGGCGCCACTCAGGATCATCACCCATTGCGCACCATAGTGACGCCAACGCCTGACCGCGGTGTAGAGTTGCAGGAGACCCGAGAGGATTGCCCAAACCCCAAACACGGCCAGAACGGCATAAGTGCTGTTGCTGATGGCCACGATCACGGCGAGCGCGGTTATCGTGCTGACCACGACATTCAGTGCTTGGGATGAGTTGGCTCTCAGGCCGCCATTGACCCGGGCGTCAACCAGATTGGCGAGGGCGTCCCACGCCGGATAGATCGCAAGCAGAAAGGCGGTGAGATGAGATTGCCCGCTGAAGAGAATGGCGGCGGCAATCCAGGCGATAGAAAATATGGCGCGCACGAAATAATAGGATCGCAGCCAGCTGGGCTGGGTCGAAGATTGGTTCTGCATCGGTAGACTCCATGTTGTAATCTACCTACTAGTAGGGAGGCATAATTCTTGTGTCAACTCGACACTCGAACACCTCTTTGTGAGCAGCGGAAGCGCCGCATCGATCTTGACAAACGACCTACCAGAAGGTAGGCAGCGACATGAAATCAATGACTTCGACTTCGGAAAAAATTCTCGACACCGCGCAGTCTCTCATCGTTGCGGGAGGCTACAACGGGTTCAGCTATGCCGACATCTCAGTTGCAATCGGCATCAGGAAGGCGAGTATCCATCATCACTTTCCGACGAAGGCCGAGTTGGTCGCCGTGCTGGTGGATCGCTACAGGCAGCAGGCTGAAACGGGTTTAAATTCTCTTCGTGAGCAATTCTCAAGCCCTGCCGAACAACTGCGGGCCTACCTGAATTTCTGGCAAACATGCATTCGCGATACCTCGCTGCCCTTCTGCATCTGTGCCATGCTCGCTGGCGAGATGCAGATGCTGCCGGAGGAGGTCGCGTCGCGCGTCCGCGCCCATTTCCATAGTCTCGCGAGATGGCTTAAGTCGGTGCTTGCGACTGGAGCAGAGCAGGGCCTGTTCCGGTTGGACAAGCAGCCGGAAGAGGAGGCCCAGATGCTGATGGCTTCAGTTCATGGGGCAATGCTCTCTGCAAGAGCGTTCAGCGATCCCGAACTGTTCACCACAATCGTCACCCCCCAGTTCACCAGGCTTCTGACACCGGCTCGCTAAGGAACTGGCAGGTAAAGGCATTCAATGGATGACTGCATAGGCCCAAACAGGAACCAATGCACTCACCTGTCATACGCCTTGCAAATTTCCAGCGCAGTCTGGCAACTCTGAAGCCAATGAAACAAAGCCGAAGCTAGCCTTGATAGGCATTCCATCACACCTAAATTTCGCATTCGAACTGGTTGCGGATCGGCGCGAATGGGGGCAGGGTCTGACCTCGAATTTCTGATAGGAATGGATGAGCTGATATGACGGAAAACAGTTTGCAACGGGAAGTTTTCGGAACGACGCCAACCGGTGAAACGGTCTATCGCGCCAAGATCGTCGGCGGTGGGCTTACGGCGCATATCATCAGCTGGGGCGCCGTCATTCAGGACCTGCGGCTCGACGGCCACGGCCCGGCCTTGCTGCTCGGCTTCGACAATTTCGCCGATTATCCGGCCCATTCCTCCTATTTCGGCGCCACGCCCGGTCGCTGCGCCAACCGCATCGGCGCCGGCCGCTTCACGCTTGATGGTAAGGACTACCAGCTTGAGCTCAACGAGAAGGGCGTCACCCACCTGCACGGCGGCAAGGACAATATCGCCAAGCGCAACTGGACGATCGTCGAGCATGCGGTCGATCGCGTCGTGCTGAAGATCGTCGATCCCGACGGCCGCGCCGGCTATCCCGGCAATTGCACGATCCAGGCGACCTATCGGGTGCATGGCAATGGCGAATTGTCCGTCACCTATGAATCGACCAGCGACCAACCGACACTCGCCAATGTCTGCCAGCACGCCTATTTCAACCTCGACGGCCGCGACGACGCACTCGGCCATGACATCATGATCGCCGCCGATCACTATACCCCGACGGACGAAAAGCAGGTGCCGACGGGCGAAGTGCGCTCGGTCGAAGGCACCGTCTTCGACTTCCGCGAAATGGCGTCGATGAAGCGCTTTGACGGCGCCGAACAGGCGCTCTACGACCATAATTTCTGCCTGTCGCCGGAACGCACCGCCAAGCGCTCCGTGGTGCTGGCGCGCAGCGTCAATTCCGGCGTCTCGCTGGAAGTGCGTACCACCGAGCCCGGCGTGCAGTTCTATGCCGGCTTCAAGCTCGATGTTCCCGTTCCCGGCCATGACGGTCAGAAGATCGGCCCCTTCGCTGGCTTCTGCCTCGAAACCCAGGTCTGGCCCGACGCCATCAACCATGAAGGCTTCCCGAATGCCGTCCTCCGCCCCGGCGAAGTGCTGCGGCAGGAAACCGACTATATCTTCACGAAAAACTGAGCTGACAGCACTTCATTCCTCTTGGCATCGGCCGGGCGCACCTCGCGTCCGGCCGATTCATTTTCAGCCAGCACCTCAGAATCACCTTGCAGACTGGTTCTAAATAGGTTCTATGTAATCTCCATGGATAGAACCAGTTTAATCGCTGAGCTGAACAGCCGTGGCCTGCGCGACGAGGTGCGGACCGGGCCGCTGTACAAGCGCCTGGCGCAAGCGCTCGCCGGCCTCATTCAGGAAGGTCTGCTGAAAGCGGGAGCGGCGCTGCCGGGCGAACGAGATCTTGCTGAAGCGCTCCAGGTCGGCCGCGTCACAGTTCGCACCGCCTATCGCGACCTGCTTGCCTCTGGCGCCATCGAATCCCGCCATGGCAGCGGCACCTTCGTGTCGCAGCATGTCGAGCGCATCGAGCAATCGCTCTGGCGCCTCTCCTCCTTCTCCGCCGATATGCGCTCGCGCGGCCGCGAGCCGGCCGCAAGGATCCTGTCGCGCATCGTCAGCGCGCCCGCTCCGGAAGAATCCTTCCTGCTCGGCCTTCGCCTCGATGAGCCGGTGCTAAGGCTCGACCGGTTGCGCCTGGCGGACGGCCAGCCGCTTGCCATCGAGCGCGCTGTCGTTCCGATCAAATTTCTGGGCGAGGATGCCGTTTCCGACGGTTCGCTCTATGATGCGCTGGCGGGGAACGGCTTCAAGCCAGTCCGCGCGTTGCAGCGACTGACGGCGGTGACGCTCGATCCGTCCTCCGCGTCGATCCTGAATGTGAAATCCGGCGCGCCCGCGCTTTTGATCGAACGTATTTCGCGCTTGGAAGACCAGCGCGTCGTTGAATACACCCGCTCGCACTATCGTGGCGATGCCTACGATTTCGTTGCTGAATTGAGAATCGGAGAAGACCTATGAGCGACACCCAATCCTTGATGCTGACCGAGGCCGGCCAGTCGCCGGACGTGGTCGCAACCCTGCTTGAGAAGGAAAAGCCCGTCTTTGCCGAAATCGCAAAGCTCGTCTCCTCGACCCGCCCGTCCCTGATCACCACGGCGGCGCGCGGCTCTTCCGACCATGCCGCCACCTTTTTCAAATATCTCTTCGAAATCTCCTGCGGCGTGCCCGTCGCCTCGATCGGCCCGTCGATCGCCTCGGTCTATGGCACACCCCTCCATTTGAAGGGCGGCATCCATTTCACCGTGTCGCAATCCGGCGGCAGCCCCGATATCATCGCGTTGCAGGCGGCCGCCAAGCTCGGCGGCGCCACGACCATCGCCGTCGTCAACGTCACCGACAGCCCGCTCGCCAAAGAAGCCGACATCGTGCTCGGGCTGAATGCCGGCCCGGAAAAGAGCGTCGCCGCCACCAAATCCTTCATCGCCGCCGTTGCAGCGCTGACCGGCGTCACGGCAGCGATTTCGGGAGACCAGGCGCTCGCCACCGGTCTCGCCAAACTGCCGGAAGCATTGGCCGCGACACAGGGTATCGACGGCAAGGCGGCCGAGGACGTGCTCTTCAACGCCACCTCGCTCTATACCGGCGGCCGCGGCCCGGCCTTCGCCATTGCGCTGGAAGCAGCGCTCAAGGCCAAGGAAACCGCCGGCCTGCACGCTGAGGCCTTCTCCCTCGCCGAGCTGATGCATGGACCGATGCGGCTGGTGCAGCCGGGCTTTCCGATCGTCGCCTTCTCGCCCGACGACGCGGCCTTTGCCAACAATGCCCAGGCATTGGAGCGCCTGCAGAAGCTCGGCGCCACCGCCGTCTCCTTCTCCACCGCGGCCCTCCCCGGCATCAACCTGCGCATGCCCACCACCGGCAACGGCCTGCTCGACCCGCTGGTGTCGCTGCTCTGCTATTATCGCCTCATCGAAGCAGTGACGCGGCGCAAGGGCTTCGACCCGGATAAGCCGGCTAATCTTCTCAAGGTGACGGAGACCATGTGATGGATTATCAGGTCTTTACCGGCACGCGCATCTTCGACGGCGACCGGTTTCACGAGGATAGCGCGCTGGTGACCGGCAATGGCCGGGTGCAGGCAATCACCGCCGCCAATGATGTGCCCGACAATGCCGAGGTGATCCACCTTGCCGGCGGCGTACTGTCCCCCGGCTTCATCGACGCGCAGGTAAACGGCGGCGGCGGCCGCATGCTGAACGACGACCCGTCGCCCGAATCCATGTACATGATCGCCGAGGGGCATCGCCCCTTTGGCACCACCGCGCTGCTGCCGACGCTTATCACCGATGTCGCGGCCGCCACCACGGCGGCGATTGAAGCCGCGATCGAAGCCGTCAGGGCCAATCGCGGCGTCGCCGGCCTGCATCTCGAAGGCCCGCATCTGGCGCCGGCCCGCAAGGGCGCGCATCTGGCCGAACTGATGCGCCCGGTCGAGGACATCGACGTCAAGACCTTCATCCGCGCCCGCGAGGCGATCGGCACGCTGCTGATCACCATGGCAGCGGAGCAGGTGACCGAACGTCAGGTGCAGGCGCTGAGCGAAGGCGGCGTCATCGTCAGCATCGGCCATAGCGACTGCACGGCAGATGCGGCGGACGCCCGTTTCGACGCCGGTGCGCGCGGCGTCACCCATCTCTTCAACGCCATGAGCCAGATGGGCCATCGCGCGCCCGGCCTCGTGGGTGCCGCGATCGACCATCCCGCCCCCTGGTGCGGCATCATCGCCGACGGCCATCATGTCGATCCGCGCGCACTGCGAATTGCCTTGCGTGCAAAACGCGGCGAAGGCCGGCTGTTCTTCGTCACTGACGCAATGTCGCTGGTCGGCACAGCCCTCGACAGTTTCACGCTGAACGGCCGCACCGTCTATCGCGTCAGGGGCGGCTACTGCTCGAAGCTGACTTTGGATGACGGCACGCTCGCCGGTTCCGATGTCGATATGGCCTCAACCATCCGCTACGGCGTCAACATCCTCGAATTGCCGCTGGCGGAGGCTCTGCGCATGGCAACCTCCTATCCGGCCCGCTTCCTGAGGCTTGCCGATCGCGGATATCTGACACCCGGTGCCCGCGCCGATATCGTCCACATCACCGACGGCATCGAAGTCACCAAGACATGGATCTCGGGCCAGCCATCGGCCTGAGACCACAAATGAGGAACTCGGCATGACCGCAGTCACGGACAGCTATTTTTCCGCCTTGATCGGCCGGCTGGAAACCCTGCGCGAGGCTCTTGCCGAGCCGATGGCGAAGGCGGCAAGCGTCATCAGCGCGGCGGCGCGCGCCGACCGGCGCGTCTATGTCTTCGGCACCGGCCATTCGCATATGCTGGCGGAAGAAGTGCATTACCGCGCCGGCGGTCTGGCCTTTACCATCCCGGTGCTGGTCGGCTCCGCCATGCTGCACGAGGGCGCCGTTATCAGCTCGGTCTACGAGCGCACGGAGGGCCTGATCCGGCCGATTTTCGAACGCTATGGGATGCAGCCAGGCGATGTGCTGATCATCGCCTCCAATTCCGGCGTCAACGCCGCCCCGGTCGAGGCCGCCGATTACGGCCGTGAGCTCGGCACGACCGTCATCGCCATCACCTCGCTTGCCTATTCCGCCGCCATCGCGAATGGTCGTCGCAGGCTCGCCGATATCGCCGACATCGTGCTCGACAACGGTCTGCCGCCGGGCGACGCCATCATCGATCTGCCGGGGAGCGAGCTGAAGGTGGGGCCGGCATCGACCGCGATCGGCGCCTCCCTGCTCAACGCCATTTTCGCCGAAGTCGCCGCCGAACTCTCCAAGGACGGCGACCCGCCCGTCTATCTCAGTGCCAACATGCCGGGCGCCAAGGAAACCAACCAGCGGCTGGTGAAGAAATACCGGCCGCGCAATCCTCACCTTTGATCGGCATTAGTGCCCGGCGGCATCCGGGACCACGGTCTCCGCCGCCGGAGCCTCCGGCTGCTTGCGCCGCCTGCGCAGCACGACATAGAAGACCGGGGTCAGGAACAGGCCGAACAGCGTCACGCCGAGCATGCCGGAGAAGACCGCCGTCCCGAGCGACTGGCGCATTTCGGCGCCGGGGCCTGTGGCGATCATCAGCGGCACGACGCCGAAGATGAAGGCGAAGGCGGTCATCAGGATCGGCCGCAGGCGTAGATGGCTGGCCTCGATCGCCGCCTCGACGGCGCTCTTGCCCTCCAATTGTGCCTGACGCGCAAATTCCACGATCAGGATCGCGTTCTTCGCCGCAAGCCCGATCAGTACAATCAGGCCGATCTGCGTCAAGATGTTGTTGTCCATGCCCCTTAAATGCACCCCGATCAACGCGGCCAGCACCGCCAGCGGCACAATCAGGATGATGGCGAGCGGCAAGGTCCAGCTTTCATATTGGGCCGCAAGTGCCAGGAAGACGAAGATGACCGACAGGGCGAAGATGTAGACCGCCGTATTGCCGGTATTTCTTTCCTGATAGGCGAGCTCCGTCCATTCGAAGGTCGTGCCCGTCGGCAAGAGGTTCTTCGCCAGTCCTTCCATGGTGTCGAGCGCGCTGCCCGTCGAAACGCCCGGCCCGGGATTGCCCTGGAGGGGAACCGAGACATACATGTTGTAACGCTGCACCAGTGTCGGCCCGGTCGTGTCCCTGATATCGACAAGGGTGCCGAGCGGCACCAACGCGCCGGTCGCGGAGCGAACCTTGAGCGCCAGAATATCCTCCCGGTCCATGCGATATTGCTGGTCGGCCTGCGCCCGCACCTGATAGACGCGGCCGAAAGCGTTGAAGTCGTTGACATAGGATGTGCCGAGGTTGATCGACAGCGTCTCGAAGATATTCGGGATCGGCACGTTCAGCGCCCGCGCCTTGTCGCGGTCGACCGCCAGGAAATATTGCGGGCTATTGGCCGAGAAGGTGGTGAAGACGCCGCTGACGCCCTTGTTCTGCGCCGCCGCTCCCATCATCTGGTAGGCAAGCGGCAGGATCCGGCGCATATCGGGATTTTCCCGGTCCATGATCTGCATCTTGAAGCCGCCGGAATTGCCGACGCCGCGGATGGAGGGCGGCGGAATGGCGATGATGAAGGCCTCCTGAATGCCCTGCAGATTGCCAAAGAGCTGGCCGATGATCTTGCTGGCCGTCTCTCCGCTCTTCAAGCGCTCCTCGAAGGGTTTGAACGGCGTGAAGATGACGCCCGAGTTGGAGGCGTTGGTGAAGGTCGCGCCGTTGAAGCCGGCGAAGGCGACGGCGTTTTCCACGCCGGGCGTCTTGTTGATGATCGCGGTTGCCTTCTGGATGACCGCGTTGGTGCGCGCCAGCGACGCGCCGTCAGGCAATTGCACGACGACGATAGCATAGCCCTGGTCCATGGTGGGCACGAAGCCTTGGGGCACGATCCTGCCCATATACCACGTCGCGCCGAGCAGCCCGACGAAGACGAGAAGGGCACAGCCAAGCGCGACCCAGGTGGTAACGAGATGGCGGATGACCCAGGAATAGCCCCGGCTCATCGCCTCGAAGCCTCGATTGAACCCGTCACCCAAAGCGCGGCCGAAGCGCGAGACGATATTGTTGGATTTCTTGTGATCGTGCGGACGCAGCACGATGGCGGCGATCGCCGGCGACAGTGTCAGCGAATTCAGGCAGGAAATCGCCGTCGCAATGGAGATGGTCACCGCGAACTGCCGGTAGAACTGCCCCGTTATGCCTGGAATGAAGGCTGTCGGCAGGAAGACGGCGATCAGCACCAGCGAAATCGCCAGAACGGCGGTGCCGACTTCGTTCATCGTCACATGCGACGCCTCCTTCGGCGTCATTCCGAGCGCCAGGTTGCGCTCGACATTCTCGACCACCACGATCGCGTCGTCGACGACGATACCGATGGCAAGCACCAGGCCGAACAGCGTCAGCATGTTCAGCGAGAAGCCGAAGGCGAGCAGGAAGGCAAAGGTGCCGATCAACGACACCGGAATGGCAATGATCGGTATGATCGCCGTCCGCCAGGATTGCAGGAAGACCAGCACGACGATGGCAACGAGCACGGCGGCTTCGAAGATCGTCTTGTAGACCTCGTTGATCGATTCCGCGATGAATTCGGTCGGATTGTAGATGATGCGGTATTCGAGACCCTGCGGAAAATCCTGCGCCAGGTTCTTCATCGTCTTTTCGATGTCGGCGGCGGCATCGAGAGCATTGGTGCCGGGCCGGGCGAAGACGCCGAGCGCAACGGCCGGACTGCCGTTCAGATAGCTGTTGGTGACATAATCCTGCGCACCGAGCTCGATGCGCGCCACGTCCTGCAGCTGCACCAGCCGGCCGCTATCCGTCGCCTTGACGATGACGTAGCGGAATTGCCGCGCATCGGAAAAGCGCCCCTGTGTCGTCACCGTATATTGAAAGGCGTTGGTGCCCGAGACCGGCGGGCCACCGATCGAACCGCCAGACACCTGCACATTCTGGTCCCGCAAAGCCTGGACGATATCGCCGGCGGTCATGCCGTAGGAAGCGAGCTTTTCCGGGTCGAGCCAGATACGCAGCGAATATTGCCGCTCGCCGAAGAGCTGCACGTCGCCAACGCCGTCGAGGCGGACAAGAAGGTCGCGGATGCGCGAGCGGGCATAGTTGGAGATGTAGAGCTGGTCGTAGCGGTTGCTCGGCGACAGCAGATGCACGACCATCATCAGGTCGGGCGAGCTTTTGACCGTGGTGATGCCGATGCGGCGGACTTCTTCCGGCAGACGCGGCTCGGCGATAGCGACGCGGTTCTGGACCAGAACCTGCGCCTTGTCGAGATCGGTGCCGAGCTTGAAGGTGATAGTTAGCGACATTGAGCCATCAGCGCTCGAATAGGAAGACATGTAGAGCATGTCCTCGACGCCGTTGACCTCCTGCTCGATCGGCGTCGCCACCGTATCGGCGATAGTCTGGGAATCGGCGCCAGGATAGGATGTTCGAATGACGATGGTCGGTGGCGCAACCTCGGGATACTGCGCGACCGGAAGCTGGAAATAGGCGATGCCGCCGACGATCAACAACACGATGGACAGGACCGACGCGAAAATCGGCCGGTCGACGAAGAAATGGGAAAACCTCATTGGTCCGTCCCCTGGTCCGCCTGGGCTGGCGCGTCAGGATTCGATGCCTCCTGCGGCAGCTCGATCAATTGTGGCGCGACCTTGACGCCGGGCCGGATACGCATCAGCCCGTTGACGACGATGGTCTCGTCGCCGGTCATGCCCTCGCGGATGACGCGGTAGCCATAAAGCTTCGGTCCGAGCCGGACGGCCTTCGGCGTCACGTTGCCATCCGTGCTGACGGTATAGACGACACGCTGGTTCTGGTCGGAACCGATGGCTTCATCGGGAACGAGGATCGCCTTGTAGCTGTTGGAGCCCTCGACCTGAACGCGGCCGAAAAGGCCCGGCTGCAACACGAGAGCCGGATTGGGGAAGCGAGCGCGCACGCGTATCGTGCCGGTTTGATTGTCCACCCGGTTTTCCGCGAAATCGAGCTTGCCCTTGAACGCCTTCTGCGCGGCATCGGCAATCGTCACGGTGACGTCGAGGCCGCCGCCACCCTGCTGCAGGGCGCTGCCATGCTTGCGCGCCTCATCGGCATAGGACAGCAGCCGGCGTTCATCGACGTCAAAATAGAAATCGATCGGGTCGAGCGAGACGATGGTTGTCAGCACCGTCTGGTCCGCCTGAACGAGATTGCCGACCGAAATCAGCCGCCGGTCGATGCGGCCGCTGAGCGGCGCAGTGATCTTGGTGAAATCCATGTCGAGATTGGCGCGGTCGACGGACGCCTGCGCGCCACGGACATTGGCTTGCGCCGAGATAAGATCGCGGCGGCGGTCATCCAGCGTCGAGGCCGATTGACTACCTGTGGTCGACAGCGATTGTGCGCGCTTGAACTGCGCATCGGCAAGCGTCAGGGACGAATTCGCCACTTCCAGCGATGCCGTCGCCTCGTTGAGCGCGGTGACAAACGGCCGCTGGTCGATGACGAATAGCAGGTCTCCCTGCTTGACCATCGTGCCGTCCTCGAAATGCACTTCCTGGAGATAGCCGCCGACACGCGAGCGGACGGAGACCTCATCGACCGCCTGGAAGCGCCCGATGAATTCATCGCTATCGATGACGTCGCGGACCACGGGCTTGGCGACCGTAACCGGTGCGGCGGGCGGGGCGCTCTGCGCCAGCGCCTGAGACCCGGTGAAATGGGACCCAGCAAGAATAGCAATTGTGAAGCTGAATATAGCGATACGCGCCAGCGTCTTCGGCATGAATGCCCCCCTAGAACAACAAGCCACCCACGGCCGGAAGCCGCGTCAAGCGTTCGTCATGTCTGCCTGCAATCTTCCGCGAAGGACCTGTCGCCACTGGCGGCGAAATCCAATCAAGTCCTTCGGATTCCCCACTGCATCGCAGGTCGTGCCGACCCGCGTATCACCCAACCCGAAGGCTGGTATTTCAGCATAATGTATAAACGGTTTATCGAATTCGACAACAGAGATTAGCGTGTTGCGGCCATGCGCAACCATTTGTTTTTTCTAATATAGGTGAACACCCAGGAGCTGAAACAGCGGGATGGTGAGACGTCGGTGGCTCCTCAGCCTTCCAGCTCTTCGCGCAGCATTTCCAGCTCCAGCCATTCCTCTTCCATCTTCGTGAGGCTGTCGCGCAGCTTTTCCATTTCGGCCGCCAGGCGATTGAAGCTCGTTGGATCCTTGGTAAAGAGGTTGGGGTCGGCCATCTTCTTTTCGCGGGCGGCGATCTCCGCCTCCGCCTTGGCCATCTCCTTCGGCAGGTTTTCCAGGGCGAATTTTTGCTTGAAAGAGAGCTTTGCCTTGCCCTTCGAAGCATCATTGGCAGACGCTGCCGTCCCGGCCGCCTTCGGCTTCTCGACCGCCTTTTCAGCCCGCTTGCGCTCCTCAAGCGCGCCCTTGCGCTGAGCGAGCATGTCGGAATAGCCGCCGGCATATTCGATCCAGCGGCCGTCCGGATCATCCGGATTGGCGGGCGCGATGGTCGAGGTCACGGTACGGTCGAGGAAATCGCGGTCGTGGCTGACGAGGATAACGGTACCGTTGAAGCCAGCGACGATCTCCTGCAGCAGGTCCAGCGTCTCGATGTCGAGGTCGTTGGTCGGTTCGTCGAGGATCAGAAGATTGGTCGGCCGCGACAGGATGCGCGCCAGCATCAGCCGGGCGCGCTCGCCGCCGGAGAGATTCTTGATCGGCGTACGGGCCTGTTCCGGCTGGAACAGGAATTCCTTCATATAGCCGGTGACATGCCGCTGCTCGCCATTGACCAGCAGGTTTTCACCGCGCCCATCGGTTAAGTAGTTGGCGAGGGTATCCTCCGGATTGAGCTCCTCGCGCTTCTGGTCGAGGGTGGCGATCTCCAAATTGGTACCGAGCTTCACCTTGCCGCTATCCGGCTTCAATTGGCCGGTCAGCATCTTCAGCAACGTCGTCTTGCCGGCGCCGTTCGGGCCGACGAGACCGATACAGTCGCCACGATGCACACGGATCGAGAACGGCGCGACGATGACGCGCTCGTCATAAGCCTTGGTAATCTTGTCGGCCTCGATCACCAGCTTGCCGCTCTCCTGCGCATCGGCCGCAGCTGCCTGCACAGAGCCCAGAGCGCCTCTGTGGCCGCGATGGCGTGATCGCATGTCATGCAATTCGCCGAGGCGGCGCATGTTGCGCTTGCGCCGCGCCGTCACGCCGTAGCGCAGCCAATGCTCCTCGCGCTCGATCGCCTTGCCGAGCTTGTGCTGCTCCAGCTCTTCGGCTTCCAGCACCTGGTCGCGCCAGGCTTCGAAATGGGCAAAGCCCCTGTCCAGCCGCCGCGAGGTGCCGCGATCGAGCCAGACGGTTGCGGTGGAGACTTTTTCGAGGAACCGACGGTCGTGCGAGATCAGCACCAGGGCGCTGCGGGTCTTCTGCAGCTCGCCTTCAAGCCATTCGATGGTCGGCAGGTCCAGATGGTTGGTCGGCTCGTCGAGCAGAAGAATATCCGGTTCCGGCGCCATGACGCGGGCAAGCGCCGCGCGGCGCGCTTCGCCGCCGGAGAGCGTCTTCGGATCCTCCTCGCCCGTGAGGCCAAGGTGGGAGAGCAGATAGGTGACGCGATAGGGATCGTCGCCCGGCCCGAGCCCGGCCTCGGCATAGGCGGCTACCGTCTTGTAATCGCCGAAATCCGGTGCCTGCTCGAGATAGCGCACGGTCGACGACGGATGACGGAACACTTCGCCGGACTGCGCCTCGACCATGCCGGCGGCGATCTTCAGGAGCGTCGACTTGCCCGAGCCGTTGCGGCCGACCAGGCAGATCTTGTCACCCGGCTCCACCTGCAACCCGGCTCCGGCCAGAAGTGGCGCGCCGCCGAAGCTCAGGAAGATATCGTCGAGTTTCAAAATAGGAGGGGCCAAGATCAGACTCCGGTAAGATCATAAGGGCGGGCAAGGACGATCGCCCTGCCGCTGCCGAGCGAAAAGCGCACAGCGCCTTCCGCAACATTGGAAATGGTGCGCGACGCCCCGAAGGGCAGATTGAAATCGCGCAGGGGATAGCGGACGTTATGAATGAACAGCCCCGTCAGATCGCTGAAGCCGAGAACGGAAAACAGCGAGCCGGGGGGCAGCGCCAGCTCCATGTCGCCCGGCAGCAGCGGCACCGCCTCCTCGTCGCCCGAGGTCAACAGCACGTCGAAGCCCTTTTCGGCAAGCTGGATGCCGTAGAGCAGATGCTGGATCGCATGATCTGACCGTTCTCCGCCCATCGCGCCGGCAAGAATCAGCCGCTTGGCGCCGCGATCGATTGCCTCCGTGATGGCGATCTCGCCGTCCGTCGCCGCCTTCGCCGCCGGATAGGGCTGCTTTGGCACATCGGGAAAGGCGCCGCGCAGGTCCGGCGGTGTCGAGTCGAAATCGCCGACCCAGAGCTCGGGCGTCGCATTGAGCGCCACGGCATGGCGCATGCCGCCATCCGCCGCGATGAAACGGCTGCCGGCCGTCTCAGCGCGCAGCCGGTCCGTCAGGCGCAACTCGCCGCCGAGGAGGATGGTAAAGGTCGTGGATTGGCTCATGTGCCAAGCCCATAGCGCAAAGACATGTCCCTAGGAAGAGCGCTCTTCAGCGCCAAGCCGGCATTCAGTCGGCGGTTTCCTTGAGACGTGTCTGAAAAGCATGTTCGTAGCCACCGATGAAGCGGTCGAACAGGTGCGAAAAGACCGCGATATCCTCGGCCGACCAATCCGCAAGGATGCTTTCGATGAGAGCGAACTTCTGCGCCTGGATTTCGGCAAGCAGCCTTTGGCCGAGCGTCGTCAGCACAACGACGATGCGCCGTGCATCCGCCTGCGATGCCTTGCGGCGCAGCACGCCGCGCGTCACCATCTCGGCGACGATGCGGCTTGCCCGCGAAGGGTCGATGCGCAGGATCTCGGCGATCGTCCCGACGGTGACCTCACCGGACCCTTCCGCCCGCCTGACGGCATCGATGACGTCGAGATGCGAAAGCTCCAGCCCCGGCGCAACATTCTGGATCGCCAGCCGCCCGATCATACGGCGACCCGTCATCAGGCGCATGCGCGTCATCACCTGGCCGATGCGCAGCAGATTCTCGTCCTCAGGCAGCGGCGTTGCTTCAATTTCTCGTGTGGTCGTTGCTGATGTCATCCCGCCAGCATATCAAAGATGGGCAGACATTAAAATATGCAAACGGCATTCATCTGCCGTTGACAATTATATGCCAATAGCACATATATTGCCTTGCAACATGTTGCCCTCGAATAGCCCACCCGAAAGCAAGATGCTGCGGATTCAGGAACTGGAGCGACCCATGCCCGTTCGGTCGAACGCGCGGCACTCCAGGCAAGCTCGGATTTCTCGTTCCATGGACATGCAGACTACGCCCGCGCCGCTCGTTGCGGATCACCGCCGCCGGCTTATCCTCTTTCTCTTCCTGATGACCGCCATGTTCATGGCAACGCTCGACAACCAGATCGTCTCGACGGCACTGCCGACGATCGTCGGCGAATTCGGACATCTGGAGCGTTTCGGCTGGATCGGCTCTGCCTATCTGCTGTCCCTGTCCGCCGTCATGCCGGTCTATGGCAAGCTCGGCGACCTCTTCGGCCGCAAATATGTAATGATGACCGCGATCGCGATCTTCACCGTCGGCTCGGCCGTCTGCGGCCTCGCGGTGTCGATGGATACGCTGATCGCCGCCCGCGTGCTGCAGGGTCTTGGTGGCGGCGGCATCCTGGTGTCGATCTTCGCCGTCAACGCCGATCTTTTCGAGCCTCGTGAGCGCGCCCGCTACCAGAGCTATTCCAGCCTGGTCCTGATGGCGTCCGGCGCCATCGGCCCGGTTCTCGGCGGCACGATGAGTGACCTCTTCGGCTGGCGCTCGATCTTCCTCGTCAACGTACCGATCGGCTTCATCGTCCTTGCCGGCCTCGCCTTCATGCTGCCCTACCGCAAGCCGGCCCGTAAGCCGAAGATCGACTATGCCGGAGCGATACTGCTGGCGCTCACCACCACCAGCATCGTCCTTGCCGCCGACGGCACGGAACTCTTCGGGTCGCTGCTGTCACCGCAATGCCTCAGCATCATCGCCTTCGGCGCGCTCTCAGCACTCGCCTGGGTCTTCGTCGAGCGCCGTGCGCCGGAGCCGATCGTACCACTGACGCTGTTTCGTAACCCGACCTTTGGCCTACTCTTGATCACCTCGATCACCAGCGGCGCGGTCGCGATCGGCATGGTCAATTATTTCGCGCTCTTTTTGCAGACGACGACGGGCCTGTCGCCGTCCGTCGCCGGTCTGCTCTTCATCCTGTTGACCGGCGGTATCGTCTGCGGCTCGCTTTCGGCCGGCCGGCTGATTTCGGCGAAGGGCCGCTACAAGCCCTTTGCCATCGCCAGCGCCGCCTGCAGCACCATCGCCTTCGCAACGCTGGCACAGGTCCATGCCGGCACGCCGATCGCCTTCATCGGCGCCTTGATGCTGCTGCATGGCATCGGCATCGGTCTTGCCCAGCAGGTACCGGTCATCGGCATCCAGAACACCGCCGCCAGCCGTGACGTCGGAGCCGCCACCGGCGCCGTAACGCTGTCGCGCATGGGCGGCGCCTCTATCGCCATCTCCATCTACGGCGCCATCATTGCCGCCAAGCTCGGCAATGTCGGTGTGTCCATCCCCGGTGTTCCCAACATCAAGGAGCTGACGCCGAAGATGATGGCCGCCCTGCCGGACGCGACACGCGAAGCGGTTGCCAGCGCCTATGCCAGTGCCTTCAGCCCGCTGTTCATGACCGCCGCCGCCATCTGCTTCGTCGGCCTGCTGACCGCGCTCACGCTGAAGAACGTCCAGCTTCCGAGCGCCACCAAGAAGATCGACAGCCAAGCCGCTGCCCACGCCGCCGAGTAAGTCGCGCATCCTCGCAATCGACAAGGGAATCATCCCCCTTGTCATCCCTTCGTCACGGGGCTAAATCTGCCAACGCTCTAACGGGGTGCCTTGTATCCATTCGGATATCTGGCTGAGAGGCTTTCACCGGCCAACCCGCGGAACCTGATCCGGCTAACACCGGCGGAGGGATTAGACGCGTGACGAAATCATAGCGCCCTTTTCCCGTTCAAGACGAAACCAAGAGGAGGCGCTGCCATGCCCAACCGATCGCTGATGACATTCTTTGCCGGCCTGGCCTTTGCCGCCGGCACCACGCTTCTTGCCGCACAGGCCGCAGGGGCCGCCGACAAGACGCTCACCATCTACACCTATGAAAGCTTCACCGCCGAGTGGGGTCCGGGCGCCAAGGTCAAGGCCGCCTTCGAGAAGACCTGCGGCTGCACGGTCAATTACGTCAGCGTCACCGACGGTGTGGCACTGCTCTCCCGGCTGAAGCTGGAGGGTGCCGGCACCAAGGCCGACGTCGTTCTCGGCCTCGACACCAACCTCGTTGACGAGGCCAAGGATACCGGCCTGTTCGATACCAGCGGCGTCGATACCTCCGCCCTCAAGGTTCCCGGCGATTTCAAGGACGACGTTTTCGTCCCCTATGACTACGGCCATTTCGCCGTGATCTACGATACCCAGACGATCAAGAACCCACCGAAGAGCCTGAAGGAACTGGTCGAGGGCGATCCGTCGCAGAAGATCGTCATCGAAGATCCACGCACCTCGACACCGGGCCTCGGCCTGCTGCTCTGGGTCAAGTCGGTCTATGGCGACAAGGCGGCAGACGCCTGGACGAAGCTCAAGGGCCGTATCCTGACGGTGACGCCTGGCTGGTCGGAGGCCTATGGCCTCTTCACCAAGGGCGAAGCGCCGATGGTGCTCTCCTATACAACGTCGCCGGCCTATCACATGATCGAGGAGAAGACCGACCGCTATCAGGCCGCCGCCTTCTCGGAAGGTCACTACATCCAGATCGAAGTCGCCGGCCTGATCAAGTCGTCGCCGAACAAGGAGCTTGCCCGCGATTTCCTGAAGTTCATGGTCTCGCCGGGCTTCCAGGACACCATTCCGACCAACAACTGGATGATGCCGGTCTCGGCAACCTCCGAGCCGCTGCCGGATGCCTTCAGCAAGCTGGTCGTTCCCGCCAAGACTTTCCTGATGAGCCCGGACGAAGTTGAGAAAAACCGCAAGGCCTGGATCGACGAATGGCTGGCCGCCACCAGCACCAACTGACGCCGACATGATACTGACGGCACCCGAGAGACGACATGCCATTGCCGGCGGGGCATTCAGCCTCGCCGGCATCGCCGTCTTCATCGGCCTTGCCATCGTCATCCTGCTTGCCACCGGCATCGGATCCGGTGGCGGCAATCCGCTTGCCGACCCCTATATCCTCCGCGTGCTGCGCTTCACGCTGCTGCAGGCGACGCTCTCCACCCTGCTCTCCATCCTCCTTGCGATCCCAGTCGCCCGTGCCTTGGCGCGGCAGCCGCTGTTTCCCGGCCGGCTCTGGCTGATCCGGCTGATGGCCGTCCCCATGGGCCTGCCGGTGCTGATCGGTGCGCTCGGCCTGCTCGGCATCTGGGGACGTCAGGGCATTCTCAATCAGGCGCTGACGGGCCTCGGTCTGTCGCAGCCGATCAGTATTTACGGGCTGACAGGCATCTTGCTCGCGCATGTCTTCTTCAACTTGCCGCTGGCCGCCCGCCTGATGTTGGCCGGACTGGAGCGCGTGCCGACGGAATATTGGCTGATGGCCGGCGGGCTCGGCATGCGCCCCGCCTCCGTCTTCCGCTTCATCGAATGGCCGGTGCTGCGCGGCTTGATCCCCGGTATCGCCGGCCTGATCTTCATGCTCTGCGCCACCAGCTTCACGCTGGTGTTGACGCTGGGCGGCGGCCCCGCCGCGACCACGATCGAGGTGGCGATCTATCAGGCGCTGCGCTTCGATTTCGATCCCAGCCGCGCCGTCACGCTGTCGCTGCTGCAAATCGTCGTCACCGCCGCCATTCTCGGCGCGATGGCACTGATGCCGGCACCGGACGACCACGGGCTGACGAGCGGCCGCGCAACACGGCGGATCGACGGGACATTGCCTGCCGCGAGATGGATCGACGGCGCACTACTGCTGCTCGCCGCTTTGTTCATCGGCCTGCCGCTCGCCTCGGTCGTCATCACTGGTCTCAAGGCCGATCTTCTGAAGCTCGTCAGCCAGACGATCTTCCTGCAGGCGACCGCAATGAGCCTTGCCATCGCCCTTGCCGCCGGCCTTCTGGCAGTCCTGACCTCCTTCGCCATTGTCCGCGCCCGCGCAACCGTATCAGCCGAGCGCCGGAAAGCGCCCGGCCTGCGCGGGTTGGCGATCGCCCTTAGCGGCACCTCCTCGCTGGTTCTTCTGGTGCCGCCGATCGTGCTGGCGACAGGATGGTTCCTGGCGCTCCGGCCGCTCGGCGATCCCGCCCGTTTCGCAGCCCTGCTGATCGTCATCATAAACGCCCTTATGGCAATCCCCTTCGTCATCCGCGTCATCGAACCAGCCTATATCGTTCACCGCCGCCGCACCGAACGCCTCGCCGCCAGTCTCGGGCTTCAGGGCGCGGCACGGCTGCGGCTAGTCGACTGGCCCGGCCTGCGCAAGCCCTTCTTCACGGCGCTCTCCTTCGCCATGGCGCTGTCGCTCGGCGATCTCGGCGCTGTCGCCCTCTTCGGCTCCGACAGTCTGATGACGCTGCCCTGGCTGGTCTACAGCAAGCTCGGCAGCTATCGCACCAACGATGCCGACGGGCTTGCTTTCATCCTGGGGCTGGTATGTCTTCTGCTGACCATCGCCGGCACTGCTGGCCAAGGTAGGCATGAGGATGAAGGCAGGCGGAATGACTGACGGGCAAGACATGGCGGAACGTAGCATCGCGATGACCGGCGTCGAGCTGCGGCTCGGCACGCATGATTTCCGCTTCGATTGCGATTTGCCGCAGGGTAGGATCATCGCCATCACCGGCCCATCCGGATCAGGCAAGTCGACCTTCCTCAATCTGCTCGCCGGCTTCGAGACGCCGGATCGCGGCCGCATCCTGCTGACCGGGCAGGATGCCACCAGCCTGCATCCCTCCGAGCGGCCGGTATCGCTGGTCTTCCAGGACAACAACCTCTTCGCCCATCTCGATCTTTTCACCAATGTCGGTCTCGGCATCAGCCCGTCACTGAAACTTTCGACAGAGGATCGGAAACGGATATCGGAAGCTCTTGCGCGCGTCGGCCTTGCCGGTTTCGAGCGACGCAAGCCGGGCACGCTCTCCGGCGGCGAACGGCAACGCACCGCCTTTGCCCGGGCGCTGGTGCGCGACAAGCCGATCCTGCTGCTCGACGAACCCTTTGCCGCGCTCGATCCCGGCCTGCGCTCCGGCATGGCCGAGCTTCTGGCCGCGCTCCATCGCGAAACCGGCAACACGGTGTTGATCGTCTCGCATGATCCCTCGGAGGTCCGACGCCTTGCCGATCACGCCGTCTTCATCGACGGCGGCACGATCCGGCTTTCGGCCCCCATCGACCGCTTCCTGACCCAGGAGAGCATCCCGGCGCTGACCACATTTTTACAACATTAGGCGCAATGCAGCATTTCAGCGGCGATTTTGCCTTAATTTCGTCGCGGCATCCGGCTGAAAGTCCTGGTAAATGCTTGCCAAAATACAACGCAGTCACAATTAAGCGGAGTCTCGCTATGCAACGGCTGCCGAAATCGGCTACAGCAAAAGCTTGGATCATCCGGTCGAACTCAGGTCTGATCGCGGTGGATGCAATCTTAAACGACACGCGGCTATGATCGGCCCGATCATGAGCAAGCAAGTCTGGCATGATCAAGCAAGTTTGGCGCCCAGCCGGTATGGCAGCGAAATGAGTGGGATACAGGCACTGAAGCAGAGTAAGCACGCAGGACGAAGGATCAGTGCGACTACCGCGGCCCATGCGCGCCGCTTCGCTCTCGTCTTTCTCGCCGCGACGGTGCTGAACAGCTGCCAGTCGGTGATGGACCAGTCCTACCAGCCGAACGTGTCGCCTTCCGCCAATCCGCAGATCGTCTCCGAAGTGCAAAAGAACGATCCGCGCGCGCAAATGGGCGCCCGCGAGCATCCCCGCATTCTGGCAAGCTACGGCGGCGAATATAAGGACGCCAAGACCGAGCGCCTCGTCGCCCGCATCGCCGGCGCTCTCACCAGCGTCTCGGAAAACCCGCAGCAGTCCTACCGCATCACCATCCTGAACTCGCCCTCGATCAACGCCTTCGCGCTGCCGGGTGGCTATCTCTACGTCACCCGCGGCCTGCTGGCGCTTGCCAACGACGCCTCGGAAGTCGCCGCCGTGCTGTCGCATGAGATGGCGCACGTCACCGCCAATCACGGCATCGAACGCCAGAAGCGTGAAGAGGCCGAGGTCATCGCCAGCCGCGTCGTCGCCGAGGTCCTGTCGAGCGATCTCGCCGGCAAGCAGGCGCTCGCCCGCGGCAAGCTGCGGCTCGCCGCCTTCTCGCGCCAGCAGGAGCTGCAGGCCGACGAGATCGGCATCCGCACGCTCGGCCAGGCCGGCTATGACCCTTACGCCGCATCCCGCTTCCTCAACGCCATGGAAGACTACAGCCGCTTCATGACGGCAAACTCCGACGCCGACCAGAGCCTGGACTTCCTGTCGAGCCATCCGAGCACGCCGCAGCGCATCGATCTCGCCAAAGCGCATGCCCGCGAATTCGGCGAGGAAGGTAAGGTCGGCGACACCGGGCGCGATTATTATCTGAACGGCATCGACGGCTTGCTTTATGGCGACAGCCCGGAGGAAGGCTATGTACGTGGCCAGACCTTCCTGCATGGCGGGCTCGGCATCCGCTTCGACGTGCCGCCCGAGTTCCGCATCGACAACAAGGTCGAGGCGGTCATGGCGACAGGCCCCGGCGACATCGCTGTCCGCTTCGACGGCGTCGCCGACAGCCAGAACCAGAACCTGACGAACTATATTTCCAGTGGCTGGGTCACCGGCCTCGACCCGACATCGATCAAGTCGATCACGGTCAACGGCATGGAAGCAGCAACCGCGCGCGCTTCGGCCGACCGTTGGGATTTCGATGTCACCGTCGTGCGCGACCGCGCGCAGATCTTCCGTTTCCTGACGGCGGTGCCGAAGGGCAGCATTACCCAGCTCGAGCAGACGGCCGATGTGCTGCGCTCAAGCTTCCGGCACATGACGCCGGAGGAAGCTTCGTCGCTGAAGCCGCTGCGTGTGCGCGTCGTCACCGTCAAGGCGGGAGACACCACCACCACGCTCGCCGCTCGAATGATGGGCACCGACCGCAAGCTCGATCTCTTCAAGCTGATCAATGCAATGCCGACCGGTGCGTCGATCGCGCCCGGCGACAGGGTCAAGATTATCTCTGAATAGGGAAAAAGTGGCTTCGCCCCAACGGGGAGAAGGCGCGCGGCAGGCGCAGGCTGCTGGGCATCAGACTGCCCTCAATCCGCGCCAAAGGCGTTGGAGACGAACGCTCCTCGTCCCGTTATTGCCCCGGCACCTTCTCCCCGAGGGGAGAAGGATGTCACGCATAGCTTGCCATGCGTGGATCGGCATCGACCAGGGCGCTGCGGAGCTTCTCCATGGCGCGGCTTTCGATCTGACGGACACGTTCCTTGGAAATACCGAGATCGGCGCCCAGCTCCTCCAGCGTCGCGCCATCCTCCACCAGACGGCGCGCGCGGATAATCTTCATTTCGCGTTCGTTCAGATGCTTCAGCGCGGAAGCAAGCCAGACGCGGCGGCGTTCGCCGTCGATCATGTTGGAGACCTGCTCATCCGGCAAAGGCTCGTCGCTGATCAGGAAATCCATGCGTTCGGCACTTTCGGCATCGCCGGATATCGACGGCGCCTGCAGGGAGGCGTCATTGCTGGAAAGGCGGGCATCCATGGTCTGCACGTCGGAGAGGCTGACCCCGAGGGCGACGGCGATTTCCTCATGGATGGACTGGACGGTGACGCCGGTATTGCCCCTGGCGAGCTTGGCGCGCAGGCGGCGGAGATTGAAAAACAGCGCCTTCTGCGCCGAACTCGTCCCGCCGCGCACAATGGACCAGTTGCGCAGGATGTAATCCTGGATCGAAGCGCGGATCCACCAGCTTGCGTAAGTGGAAAATCTCACCTCCCGCTCCGGCTCAAACCTTGCCGCCGCCTCCAGGAGCCCTACATAACCTTCTTGTACAAGGTCGCTCATCGGCAGGCCGAAATTGCGGAATTTCCCCGCCATGGAGATCACCAGGCGCATATGGGCGGTGGCGATCTTGTTGCGGGCGCCACGATCCTCGTGGTCCTTCCAGCGAATGGCAAGATCGTGCTCTTCGTCACGGGCGAGATAGGGAGCGGCCATCGCCATCTTTATCATACGCCGATCTGCAGACATATTCATATGCATCTCCCTAAATTCGGCCTCAAAATCATCTCTGTGCCGCGGGTCGACGGAAAAGGCAGCAAATATCGTTTCCGAACATCGCTGCGCGGATGAAAAGCTATGAATGGAATTCTGTAGAAGACCGATGTCCAGAACCGGACGGTCGGTTACCGGTCTAGTTCAATGTCATCGAAATAACCTGGCAACGGAAACAACTTTAGATCGCCAGGAAATTTCCTATCAGAATGCATCGGCCGGCCCTCATGAGCGTCAGGGGGGAACGGCTAGTCCGAGAGTTCACTCCACGAGAAAACTCACACCAGCCGCAAACACGTGGCTTAAACGCGGCAGATCGCAAAAGGTTCCAAAGAAAAAACCCGGCACGAGGGCCGGGTTTTTTGGATGTGGTATTTTGACTTTCGTCCTATGCTGCTTCGTCCTGGGAATCGTCTTCTTCGACGACCTTACCGCGCTTCGGACCCTTGTTCAGATTGGTCTCGACCAGACGAACGGCCTCGGTTTCGGACATCTTGTTGACAGCGGCGATTTCGCGCGCCATGCGATCGAGCGCGGCTTCGTAGAGCTGACGTTCGGAATAGGACTGCTCCGGCTGGTTCTCGGCGCGATAGAGATCGCGAACCACCTCGGCAATGGAAATCAGATCGCCGGAATTGATCTTGGCATCATATTCCTGGGCGCGACGCGACCACATGGTCCGCTTGACGCGGGCCTTGCCCTGGACGACCTTCAGCGCCCGTTCGACGAAATCCGTCTCGGAAAGCTTACGCATGCCAATGCTCATGGCCTTGGCCACAGGCACCTTCAGACGCATTTTGTCTTTTTCGAAGTCGATTACAAAAAGCTCAAGCTTCATGCCTGCGACTTCTTGCTCTTCAATCGCGGTGATCGTACCAACGCCATGAGCGGGATATACGATCGATTCACCAGTCTTGAAGCCATGGCGTGCTGCTGAAGGTTTTTTCTGCTGGGTCGTCATTCTTTTCAAAAACTCCCTGTTACGCACCCGGTGAGGGCCGGGGCCGGGTCAGTCAGGCCCGGATGAGACGGAAGCACCGTCGGGGTGACTTCATTCTGTTCCAACCATACGCATAAAAAAAGAAATCCGTTCATCGCGATCCCCGACCCGACAACTCAAATCGTTGATATGTCAAGGAAACCGCGTACGGATTGGTTATTTGCTTTCGTGATGGTTCAGGGCATGCGAAATGCCGCAGTGGATCAGTGTGAAGAAGATATCACAAAAATCTGAGGAAATCAATAATTTGCTTTACACGCGGCAAAACGGCCACGTTGACCGCTCAGCAAGCCAACGGCGATGATTCGTCTCGATGACAACCGACTACACCCTTATCGATTGCCTGTCACGGCCTTCGATCAGTCGCCGGCGCCGGGATTAGCCGAGAAATACTTCTCGAACTTGCCTTCTTCGCCGTCCAATTCCTTGGCCTCGGGCAGCGCGTCGCGCTTCACCGTGATGTTCGGCCAGATCGCCGCGTAGTCCGCATTGATCTTCAGCCACTTATCGAGGCCCGGCTCCGTATCGGGCTTGATCGCCTCGGCGGGACATTCCGGCTCGCAAACACCACAGTCGATGCACTCGTCCGGATGGATGACAAGAAAATTCTCACCTTCGTAGAAGCAGTCGACTGGGCAGACTTCCACGCAGTCGGTGTATTTGCAACGAACGCAATTGTCGGTCACGACATATGTCATGAAGCACTCCAGGAATGACTCTCATTTTCCGTGGACGGGCAACCTGGAACGTCGCGCCTTTCCCCCGGAAGCCGGAACGGACAAGCGGATGTGCTGAGCACAAGCATGCCGCCCGGCCGGATTACCAACGGGTTGACCGTCAGGTATCCACTTTGACAGCCAATTTCAAGGATAAACAATCCTGAAAAATCCCAGAGGGCGACAGAGTTTTCTATTCGTCGCCGGAAGTGAGCCGATCAATGGCGCGCCGTTCGCGTTTCGTCGGCCGTCCACTGCCCGGCGAACGCAGTGCCTGCTCGAATGGCGTGAAGCGTTTTGTCGGGTCCGGCGGTGGCGTCAGGTCCTCGTAAAGCAGCCTCGCTTCCTCGAAAGGACCCCGGCGATCGCCTGGCAGGCGCACGATCAGGATGACGTCGCGCCGCTCCAACGACAGCTCGATACGGTCGCCCGCCTTGACGCCGTGGCTCGGCTGCGTGATCCGCTCGCCGTTCACCCGCACATTGCCCTTCTGGACATAAACCTGCGCGAGCGAACGGGATTTCAGCATACGGGCGAAGAACAGCCACTTGTCGATGCGCTGTCGCGAACCGGAAGATGACTGCCTTTCGTCCGTCATGGCCTACTTCTTCATCTGCTCCTTGAGCACCGCGAGCTTGGCGAAGGGAGAATCCGGATCGATCGGCTTTTCCTTGCGCGGCGGCTTGGCTTCGAAACGCAGTGGCTGCGGCGCGCCACGATTGTTGCGGTCGTTCCGGTCATTGCGCTCTTTCCGCTCGCCGCGATCCTGACGGTCGCCGCGTTCGGGGCGGTTGCCTTGATTCTGAGGACGGCCGCCGTCGCGGTTGTTGCCACGCGGGCCGCGATTGTCGCCGCGAGCTTCGCGCCCTTCGCGATTGCCTTCGCCGCTCGGCTGCTGTTCACCTGAGCTGTTGCGGCGATTGCCCTGATGACCACGTCCTTCGCCCTGGCCCTGCTGGCCGCGGCGATCACCCTGGCCACGTCCACCCTGGCGCTGCTGGTTATCGTTGCGTCCGCCAAGACGCCAGAGCAGAACCGGCTTCGGTTCGACCGGTTCGGCATCAGCAGCGTCGGTGGCAGAGGCTTCCACAGATTCAACAGCAGCAGCGGCAACAACCGGTTCCGCCGGAGCTTCAGCGGCAGGCGCTTCCGTGGCTGCGCCCTCGGCAACGGTCTCGCTTTCCGCGGCCGGCTCGTCGCTGGCGCCATCGGCATCGTCATGATCGGCAGCAGCTTCCGCGGCCTGCGGCGCCGAAGCCGGCGTCGAGGAAGCATCCTGCTGTGCGAGGTAGGACGTCGCATCCTCTGCCTTCACGGCATCGGCGCGATAGCCTAGACCCTTGAGGATCTCTTCCATGTCTTCCAGCGTTGCGCCGAGGATGGAGAGCATCGCCGTCGTCGTCGTAAAGCGGCGGCCGTCATAAGCGCCTTCCGGACGCGACGCCTGACCCGGCTTCCATTGCAGCAGCGGACGAATGATATCCGCCAGGCGCTCGAGGATGTCGATACGCACCGCGCGCTTGCCGAGGAAACGGAAGCCGGCGAGCTTGTAGAAGGTGCGCTCATAGGTCGGGTCGGTGACGACGGAGGTCCGGCCGGCGGCAAGCACCGGGATCAGGTCGCCGTAGCCTGGCTTGTCGAGTCCGTCATTCTTCAGCGCCCAGAGCAGAGTGATGAGCTCGGCCGGCGCCGGCTTCAACAGGGCGGGTACAAAGATATGATAGGCGCCGAAGCGAACGCCATAGCGACGCATCGAGGCACGGCCATCCTGATCCAGCGACTTCACCTCTTCGGTGACATCGCGGCGGAACAGAACGCCGAGATTTTCAACGAGCTGGAAGGCCAGCCCCTTGGCAAGCCCCTGCAGGTCCTCGGCGCGCGACAGATCGTCGAGCGGCTTCAGGACCGTGCTGATATGATGGTTCACGAAGCGCTCAATGCGCGCGGCGACATGATCACGCGCATTGCCCGTCAACTGCTCGTCGGCGAGCAGGATGACGCGCGGCCGCATGATGTGATCGCTACCCGACAGACGCGCCACGGGATCGCCGAGCCAACGGACGAGACCGTCCGCACTGATCGCCAGATCGCTATTGCCGGCCGCATGCATCCGGGCGGCGCGCGCCTCGAATTCCAGCGCGAGCGCCTTTAGCGAGGCGGTCTGGACTGCCTTGGCGTCCGGCCCCTCGGTTCCCGAGACCGGCGTAAACCGGAATCCGGTCAACTGTCCCACATGATGCCCCTCAACGAAGACATCCCCATTCACACTGATTTCAGCTTCCAGCATCGCATTCTCTCTCAGGCGCTTCATGAGCACAGATGTCCTGCGATCAACAAAGCGGTTCGTCAACCTTTCATGTAACGCGTCGGACAATCGATCTTCGATTTCCCGCGTCTTTTCTTGCCAGTGTGTCGGATCGGCAAGCCAACCGGGCCGGTTCGACACATAGGTCCAAGTTCTTATCTGCGCGATTCGCGCCGAAAGCGTGTCGATCTCACCATCTGTCCGATCGGCACGGTGCACCTGCTCGGCAAGAAATTCCTCCTTTACCGTGCCATAGCGAACGAGGTCGGAAAAGAGGGTAGCGATAAGATCGGCATGCTGGGCGGGCGTAATACGCCGATAGTCGGGAAGCGCACAGGCTTCCCATAATTTTTCGACCCGCGCCGGGCTGCTGGCGAGATCGGCAGTCTCCAGATCACGCGACAGCGCTTCCAGCGCTTGCTGATCGACCGCCGGCAGCGCGCGCGTCAGGCCCGGTACTCGGGGCGCCTCCTCAAGGCTCGCACGGAGCGAAGCGATCGACGAAAAATCGAACTGCTTGGTGCGCCACTGTAGCACCTTAACATTATCGAACTCGTGACCCTCGATGCGCCGCACTAGTTCGTCGTCGAAGGGATCGACCTGCCCCGTCACGCCAAAGGTACCGTCCTTCAGATGGCGGCCGGCACGACCAGCAATCTGGCCGAGTTCGCCCGGGTTGAGATTGCGGAACTGATAGCCGTCGAACTTGCGGTCCTGGGCAAAGGCAACGTGATCGACATCGAGATTGAGGCCCATGCCGATCGCATCGGTCGCCACCAGATATTCGACGTCGCCGGCCTGATAGAGCGCCACCTGGGCGTTGCGGGTGCGCGGGCTGAGAGCGCCGAGCACGACGGCCGCCCCGCCGCGCTGGCGGCGGATGAGCTCGGCGATGGCGTAGACCTCGTCGGCGGAAAAGGCAACGATCGCGGTGCGCTGCGGCAGGCGGGTGATCTTTTTCTGCCCGGCATAGAAGAGATGCGACAGGCGGGGCCGCTCGACGACGGTAATTCCCGGCAGCAATTGTTCAAGGATCGGCCGCATCGTGCCGGCACCGAGCAGCAGCGTCTCGTCACGGCCACGCAGATGCAGGATACGGTCGGTGAAGATATGGCCGCGCTCGAGATCGCCGGCGAGCTGCACTTCGTCGATGGCAACGAAGGAGGCGCGGGTCTCGCGCGGCATGGCCTCGACGGTACAGACCGAATAGCGCGCATTGGGCGGCGAAATCTTCTCTTCGCCGGTGACCAACGCAACATTCTGCACTCCGACCTTCTCGACGACACGCGTATAGACCTCGCGCGCCAGCAGCCGCAGCGGCAGGCCGATCACGCCGTTGCCATGCGCCACCATGCGCTCGATAGCGTAATGGGTTTTGCCGGTATTGGTCGGTCCGAGCACCGCGGTTACGCCGCGTCCGCTCAGGATCATTGGCTGCGAGGTCTGAGTCATAGGTCCATGCATGGGCGAGAAACCACTGTCTTGCGATCAGCAAGCTCCCCTGGGAAGAGAAGAAGAGATGACGACCATATGTGACAAAGGCAAGACCTGAATCAAAAAACAACCGCCGCAACATTCGATTTCATAAATAACAAGCTCAACCAAAAGCTACATTATCGCTACATCCCAGGCGAGTCCCGACGAGTCCGGAACAGCTTGAGAACGAATCAGCGACGAATCGCTGACTCTGAAGAGTTCCCATTTTGTTCACTACAACATATGGATTTTGATTCATAGAGTCCCACCAGATGCTGAATCGTCTTTTCACCCGCTTTTCCGATGAGAGGAGAGTCAATCGGCTATTCGGCAGGGATCGAGTTCACCTTGCAAAACATGGTTAACCATTTGTAAATATGGCGACTTCCTTTACGAATCCGGCTCGCGAAAGCGCCCCGTTAAGATTCGGGTCAAAGCCGGAACGAATCGGCGACGAATCACCGACTTCCTCGGATTCTGCCTTTGTTCTCCACAATATCTAGCGCATTTACGGAGGAAACACACAGGACTCTGGATGGTTGAAGCGCAGAATCAGCCCGAATCGTGGATTGCAATTAACCTTTAAGCGAAGTCGAATAAAATAAATCAATAAATTCCCGCAATAATTGCGCCCGTTAACACCTCGACCGAAGCCGGAACGAATCGGCGACGAATCGCTGATTCCGCGCTGTATTCTATTTGTTCACGGCTACATGTAGCGATCGGACGAGGAAGCCGATCCAGATGGAGAATGGGCTGACGGAGTGGACGAGCCCGAAAGCGCGCGATTTTAACGATTTCCATCGATGGAGCACTACCTTGCGGCGATCGGGCCAAATGCCCACATATCGGAAGGCAATCATCGCTTCGAGGCCCAATCGCCTACCGGCGTTAACCAAAGCCCAAATGCAGAACGAATCGCTGACGAATCGCGGACAGGCCCATCTTCCCGTTTCGTTCACCGCAACATATTGTATTTAAATAAATTTTTAACCATAAGAAGAGGTCGTCGAAGGGCATTTTCGCGCGCGCGATGCGCTGCTCCGTTAACCTTTGCATCGTCCTGCCGACGCGTCCTCACATCGCCGGTTATTTCTGAGCCGGAACAATTTCGTGCGGCGCGAGTTTCTTCGGGTAGCGAACACGGTGCGCCGCCCGTTTTGTATAAACGAGGTAAATGGGCACACCGATTGGAGCAACCACTGGAGTGAAGTCTCACGCCAGCGGGAACTTCAAGCGCTGGACGCGGAGGAAATAAGCCATGCTTGGTACCATTTTACTCATAATAGTGATTCTCATGCTGATCGGTGCATTCCCGAGCTGGGGTTACAGCCGAAGCTGGGGATATGGTCCATCCGGCGGTCTCGGCCTCGTTCTTGTCATTGTTCTCATTCTATTGCTGATGGGCCGGATCTGATCGGGCTGATAACGTTGAAAACCTCGTCATACCAGGGAGCAAATACCATGAAAAAAATCATCGTCGCGATCGCCATCGTGGGCGCACTCGCCTCATGCAGTGCCACGGAGAGAGGCACGGCCATCGGTGCCGGAACCGGCGCAGTCATCGGCGGTGTTGCCACCAATAGCTGGGGTGGTGCCGCAGTCGGCGCCGTGGCCGGCGGTGTTGTCGGCAACCTCATCGGCCGGTCTCATGAGCGCCGCGGCTATTGCGTCTACCGCGACCGCTACGGCAGCCGCTACGAGGCTCGCTGCCGCTAAGGCAATGACAGGCTAAGACAGATTTCACGGCCGGCCGTCAGCACGTTGTTGACGACCGGCCGTGAAAGCCAAATGGTCATGCCGAAAACTTCGAACCGGAATTTTCTGGCGAATACAAGCACCCGCGCCGATCGCGCAGGGATGGGTCAACGTTTTTGAAAAGGGACGGACACCATGATTGCAATCATCGCAGGCACCGCAGCGCTCGCTCTCGTCGGCACCAGCTTCGTCGTGCTGATCTACGCCTCGCGGGTGCGTGACAGGGAAATGCGCCGGATGGTGTTCAAGCCCGTCATCCTGGAATTCAAACCCAGGCAGCAGCGCTCCGGGAATTCAGGCCGGAACTGATTGCCGGACACTCCCGACAATCAGCCAACTTGTCACTCCCATGCTCAAACGACGAACTGGCCGCCATTGGCGCTGATCGTCGATCCCGTGATGAAACCGGCATCATCGGCGGCAAGGAAGACAACAACGCGCGCGATCTCTTCCGGCTCACCCAACCGTCCCACGGGGATCTGCGGAATGATGCGCTCGTTCAGCACCTTTTCCGGCACTGCGAGCACCATTTCCGTGCCAATATAGCCGGGGCAAATGGCATTGACGGTGATGTTCTTGGCCGCCCCTTCCTGTGCCAGCGCCTTGGTGAAGCCGAGGTCGCCGGCCTTGGCGGCGGAATAGTTCGCTTGGCCCATCTGGCCTTTCTGGCCGTTGATCGACGAGATATTGATGACACGGCCGAAGCTTCGGTCGCGCATGCCCTGCCAGACATGATGCGTCATGTTGAACAGGCCGGTAAGGTTGGTATTGATGACCTCATTCCATTGCTGCGGCGTCATCTTGTGGAACATGGCGTCGCGGGTAATGCCGGCATTGTTGACGAGGATCTCGACAGGACCAAGCTCGTCCTGCACCTTGGCGATACCTCTGCCGCAAGCCTCGTAGTCGGTCACATCCCATTTGTGGACGGAAATACCCGTCACCTCGTGGAAAGCCCGGGCCTTCTCCTCGTTGCCGGCATAGGTTGCCGCGACCTTGTAGCCGGCATTGCGCAGCGCCATCGAAATCGCTGCTCCGATGCCGCGCGTCCCACCCGTCACCAACGCCACTCTGCTCATGTGCCACTCCCCTTGTTGCGGCAGGGACGGGACGACCGATCTTCGGTCGTCCGCTCCGCCTTCATCGTTTCTTCTGGAAAATTATTCGAAACCGTCTTGCGCGGCGCTGACGCGCGAAACGCCTCAGAACGCCTCGAAGCACATGGCAACACCCATGCCGCCACCGATGCAAAGTGTCGCGAGACCCTTCTTGGCACCCCGGCGCTTCATCTCGAACAGCAGCGTGTTGAGAACACGGGCACCGGACGCGCCGATCGGGTGGCCGATGGCGATCGCGCCACCATTGACGTTGACGATCGACGTATCCCAGCCGAGATCCTTGTTGACGGCGCAAGCCTGGGCGGCAAAGGCCTCGTTGGCCTCGACAAGATCGAGTTCGCCGACCGACCAGCCGGCCTTCTCCAGTGCCTTGCGCGAGGCTGGGATCGGGCCTGAGCCCATGATCTTGGGATCGACGCCCGCCGTTGCCCAGGAGACGATGCGCGCGAGCGGCTGGATGCCGCGACGCGAGGCTTCCGCCTCGGACATCAGAACGGCGGCGGCGGCGCCGTCATTGAGGCCGGATGCGTTGGCCGCCGTCACCGTGCCGTCCTTGTCGAAGGCCGGGCGCAGCTTAGCCATGCTGTCCAGCGTCGCGCCGTGACGGATATATTCATCGGTATCGACGATAATGTCGCCCTTGCGGGTCTGGATCGTGAAGGGAACGATCTCATCCTTGAACCGCCCGGCCGTCTGCGCAGCCTCGGCCTTGTTCTGGGAAGCGACGGCGAACTGGTCCTGTTCCTCGCGCGACAGCTGCCACTGGCGGGCGATGTTCTCCGCCGTGATGCCCATGTGATAGCCATAGAAGGCGTCGGTCAGGCCATCCTTGATCATCGTATCGATCATCTTCATGTCGCCCATCTTGGTGCCGGCGCGAAGATGGGCGGCATGCGGGGCCATCGACATGGACTCCTGACCGCCGGCAACGATGATTTTGGCATCGCCCGTGGCGATCTGCTGCATGCCGAGCGCGACGGCGCGCAAGCCAGAGCCGCAAAGCTGGTTGACGCTCCAGGCGGTCGCTTCCTGCGGGATACCGGCCTTCATCGCGGCCTGGCGGGCCGGATTCTGCCCTTCAGCGGCCTGCAGCACCTGGCCGAGAATCACTTCATCGACGTCCTGGGCATCGACGCCGGCGCGCTCCAGCGCGCCCTTGATGGCGGCAGCACCGAGTTCATGGGCGGGAACAGCCGCAAAAGCACCGTTGAAGGAGCCGACGGCGGTGCGGGCAGCACTGGCGATGACGATGGATGGATTGCTCATGGAAGCCTCCTCACAGGATGAACATATATGAGGCGAAACTGTCAAAGCTTTGCGCCCGAGTCAAACTGCAAGACGGCGGTTGCCCATATTTCATCCAGCCCGTCACCACCAACGAAAAATACAACCAGTAGAAAGGGCTTGCCGCATCGCACAAAGCGATTGTCACCAAGCTTCTTTTGCGTCTACACTTGGTAATGGAGGAGTATTCCATACAATCAGACGGGGTCAGGAGACTGAGTAATGGCGAAGAATGAGGGCCAGATCGTAATCAAGAAATATGCCAACCGCCGCCTATACAATACCGGCACCAGCACATACGTGACCTTGGATGACCTGGCGGAAATGGTGAAAAAGGGAGAAGAATTTACCGTTCAGGATGCGAAAAGCGGCGAAGACATCACGCATTCGGTCCTGACGCAGATCATTTTCGAACAGGAATCGAAAACCGGAAACACGCTCCTGCCGATCTCCTTCCTCCGGCAGCTGATCGGCTTTTACGGCGATCAGATGCAGATGGTCGTGCCGAGTTTCCTTGAGCACTCCATGCGCTCCTTCACCGAGCAGCAGGTGCAGATGCGCGAACAGATCAACCGCGCCTTTGGCGAGACGCCGCTCGTCAAGAATTTGCAACTGCCGATCCAGATGGTCGAGGAACAGGTGCGCCGCAACACCGAAATGTTCCAGCAGGCCATGCAGATGTTCTCGCCCTTCATGAAACCGCCGGCGAAGGAAAGCCGCAAGGCGGAAGCAAAGGACATCGACGAGCTGAAGGAGCAGCTCCGCGCCATGCAAAGCAAGCTGGATAGTTTGTGAGATAAAGAGCGCACGAGAAAATCGGCTGTGAATTTGCGGAGAGTGTTCACCCCCCTCTGTCACTGACGTGACATCTCCCCCACAAAGGGAGTTTGGTAATTCGTGGAACCCTCTTATCTCGAACGAACATCGAATCCGCAGAGACTGCAGTTTTTCGCCTTGCGAGTGGCGGGCGGCATCCTCCCACCAATCTCCCCCCTTTTGGGGGAGATGTCACGAAGTGACAGGGGGGTATCAGCGGTTCGGCATATCAACAGGCCGCTTTTCTTCCATCCATACAACCCGATCAAAACAGAAAAAGGCCGGCGAAACGCCAGCCTCTTCAATCTCACCCCTTAGGGGAGCGCTAGATTATGCGCTTTCCTTCGGCGTCAGAACCTGACGGCCACGGTACATGCCGGTCTTCAGGTCGATGTGATGCGGGCGACGCAGTTCGCCGGAGTTCTTGTCTTCAACGTAGGTCGAAGCCTTCAGCGCATCAGCCGAACGGCGCATACCGCGCTTGGACGGGCTTGTTTTTCTCTTCGGTACAGCCATTTTCGTTACTCCACTTTGCGGACGAAACATGTCAGCGGCCAGCCAGGCGGCCGAAACAGACATGGATCAATTTCGGAATTTGGTGGGGCTTATACATACCTTGCAGGGCTTTGACCAGTCCCTCACAGCATTTTTTGCTCGCGCCACCGGATTCAGATGGATTGACGCCGAATCGGCGTTCAAGCCTCGTCCACCGCCACGCGCCAGGTCTCTTCAAGGGCTGCCTTTTCCCATTTCTGCCAGGCGGGCAGTGCCTTCATCACTGCCATGTAGTCCAGCGTGTCGGCGGCGTTGACGAGGTCATAGCACTCGAAGCGGCTGACCACCGGCGCAAACATCGCATCTGCACCGGAAAACGCGCCAAACAGGAAGGGGCCGCCGGAACGATCCCGCGCCCCGCGCCAGATCGTCTCGATGCGCGCTACGTCGTCCAGGACGCCCTTCGGCAGGTCGAGCCGGCCGACCGGACGGCGCATGTTCATCGGGCAGGCGCCGCGCAGGGCGCCGAACCCCGCCAGCATCTCCATGCTGTAGGACCGGGCAACCGCGCGCGCCTGCCGATCCCCAGGCCAGAGCCCCACCTCAGGAAAAAGCTCGGCCGCATATTCGATGATAGCCAGCGATTCCCAGACCTTGAGCCCGCCATGAACCAGCATCGGCACCTTGCCCGTCGGCGAGACCGCGCGGATGCTCGGATTGCCGGCCTCGAAATCGAAGGGGATCAGCACCTCCTGGAAAGGGACACCGCACGCCTCCAGCGCGATCCATGGCCGGAACGACCATGAGGAATAGTTCTTGTTACCGATGTAGAGGGTCAGTCTGTCCATGGTTCGTCCCTTCTAGTCCCCGAAAGGCCGGCGGGCGCAGTTCGAGCGGCGTCATAATTCCAGCCGAAAATGCCAGATGTCGGTCACGCAATCGAACGACAAGTTCTGATATCAGTTATAAAGGCATTTGATGTACTCGCCGGAATTCGCCGCCCGGCGCTGGATCAGCGAGGCGAGCTGACGCAGCCCGCGTCCCGGCTTGCTCGCCACCCGGTCGATCGGATTGGGCAGGGAGACGGCGAGAAGGGCTGCCTGGCGCGCGTTGAGTTTCGAGGCCGGCACCTTGAAATGATAGCGCGCGGCCGCCTCGATGCCGTAAATGCCCGGCCCCCATTCGGCGATGTTCAGATAGACTTCCATCATCCGCCGCTTCGACCAGACGAAGGAGGAGGAGACCGACAGCGGCAGTTCCATCGCCTTGCGCACGAAAGAGCGGCCGTTCCAGAGAAACAGATTCTTCGAGGTCTGCATCGGGATCGTGCTGCCGCCGCGCGTCGACTGGCCCTTCAGCGTCTGCTGTACGAGCGCGCGCATCTCGCCCCAGTCGACACCGCCGTGAAAGCAGAATTGCCCGTCCTCGGACGCCATGACCGACCGCACCAGCACCGGCGATATCTCGTCGAAGGAAACCCAGCGGCGGTCATACCCTTGAAAGGTCACGACATCGCGCAGCATCAGGGTCGAGATCGGATGAACGAAGGGCAGGATGTAGAAGACGATCAGCACATAGGGCAGCAGCAGCACACCGGCGACGACGAGGACGATGCGCTGCGCGAGCGGACGGGCCATAAACCGCGCAAGCAGGGCCGACCGTCGTGGCATCTCGGCTTCCTCCTCGCTGTCCGTCGATATGTCCAATTGCCGAAGGTCCACCATCACCCCATCCCGGAACACACCTTGCACATTCGGGGAACGCGCTGGGAATGCTCCAATCGTCATACCGTCTACACAAAGCGATGACCAGAGTGCGACGAGATTCACACCTCGGCTGTTGACAATTCCCGTTGCCAGCGACCGGCACTCATGCCAAACAGCGGCCATGGACAGCACCATCTCCTCCTTCGAACATCACCTCAGAGACAATGCCGGCAAGGTCGAGGCTGTGTTGAGCCGGCTTCTCGCGGATGCCCGCCTGAACGACGAGATCGCCCGCCCCGCCCGCCTGCTCGAGGCGATGCGCCATGGCGTGCTGAACGGCGGCAAGCGGCTGAGGCCCTTTCTGGTGATGGAAACCGCAGCACTTCTAGGCGGCAATGCCGATGCGGCGCTGCGGATCGGTGCAGCGCTCGAATGCGTTCACTGCTATTCCCTGGTGCATGACGACCTGCCGGCCATGGACGACGACGATCTGCGCCGCGGCCAGCCGACCGTGCATATCGCCTTCGACTATGCGACCGCGATCCTTGCCGGCGACAGCTTGCTGACCTACGCCTTCGACATCATCGCCGCACCGGAAACGGACCTGCCCGCAGACCGCAAGATGGAGCTTGTGCTGGCGCTGTCACGCGCCGCCGGCATCGGCGGAATGGCCGGCGGCCAGGCGCTCGATCTCGCCGCCGAGAAGGTGACACCGGACGAGCAAGGCATCACCACGCTGCAGGCCATGAAGACCGGCGCGCTGATCCGCTTTGCCTGCGAAGCCGGCGCCATCATGGCCGGCGCCTCGGCCGGGGACCGTCAACGGCTGCGCAGCTTCGGCGAAAAGATCGGCCTTGCCTTCCAGCTTGCCGACGACCTGCTCGACCTCACCGCCGACGCCGCCACCATGGGCAAGGCGACCGGCAAGGATGCCGCCCGCGGCAAGGGCACGCTGGTGGCGCTGCACGGCCGGGAGTGGGCCGAGACGACGCTTGCGAGACTGGTGAGCGAAGCGGCGGGCTTATTGTCCGGTTACGGCGACAAGGCGGATGTGCTGGTGGAAACGGCGCGGTTCGTGGCGAACCGCAAGAACTGAGCCTTCGCGTCAGGCGCTTTCGGATCGCCGGACATGTCTCCATGACAAGAAATCACGCGAAAAACGGGTGACCTTCAGGCGTTTCCATGGCAGGTATCGTCGCCTGAAATCCCCCGGAGCCATCCCATGCATGAGGCGCTTGCCTATCTGCCGCAGATCCTGCCGGCCTATATCGCCTATCTCGTCGCCGTCGCGAGCCCTGGCCCGGCCGTCATGGCCATTATCGCCACGTCGATGACGCACGGCCGCAAGGCGGGCATGACGATCGCACTCGGCATCTTCGGCGGCTCGCTGACATGGGCGATCGCCGCTGCCGCCGGCCTTGCCACCTTGTTGCAGACCTATGCGATGGCGCTGGAGGTTTTGAAGATCTTCGGCGGACTCTATCTGCTCTATCTCGCCTACAAGGCATTGCGCGCGGCTCGCGCGGCCGGCGATTTGCAAACAGCCGTGACGGACGCAAAAGCACCGACCTTCAGGTCGCTGATCCTGCGCGGCTACGGCATCCACGTCACCAATCCGAAGGCGATCTTCGCCTGGCTCGCCATCATCGCGCTCGGCATGCCGCAGGGCGCGCCAGGCTCGGTCGCGATACTGATCATCACTGTCTGCGGGGCAACCGGCTTCGTCGCCTTCATGGGCTATGCGGTGCTGTTCTCGACGCCGCATGCGCTGAAGATCTACAGGAGCGCGCGCCGGTGGATCGAAGGCGCCATGGCCGGCTTCTATTGCTTCGCCGGCATCAAGCTGCTGACCAGCAACATCTAAGAGGAGGATTGGCGGCGGATCACTCCGCCGCGACGCTCTTCTGGCCGAAACGTTTCTCGATATAGTCGGCGACCAGCGCTTCGAAATCCGAAGCGATATTCGGGCCACGCAGCGTCATCGCCTTCTGGCCGTCGATGAAGACGGGGGCAGCGGGCGATTCACCGGTGCCGGGCAGCGAGATGCCGATATCGGCATGCTTGCTCTCGCCGGGACCGTTGACGATGCAGCCCATGACGGCGACGTTGAGCGCTTCGACACCCGGATATTTGTCGCGCCAGACCGGCATGTTCTTGCGTAGGTCGTTCTGGATGTTCTGCGCCAGCTCCTGAAACACGGTCGACGTCGTGCGGCCGCAGCCGGGACAAGCCGCGACAACGGGCACGAACTGACGGAAACCCATCACCTGCAGCAGCTCCTGCGCCACCTGCACCTCGCGGGTGCGGTCGCCATTCGGCTCCGGCGTCAGCGAGACGCGGACGGTATCGCCGATGCCATGCTGCAGCACATAGCCCATGGCGGCCGAGGAGGCGACGATGCCCTTGCTGCCCATGCCGGCCTCGGTCAGGCCGAGATGCAGCGCATGATTGGAACGCTCAGACAGCATGGAATAGACGGCGATCAGGTCTTGCACCTGGCTGACCTTGGCCGAAAGAATGATGCGGTTGCGCGGCAGGCCGATTTCTTCGGCGAGATCGGCCGAGATCAGCGCCGACTGCACGATCGTCTCGCGCGTCACCTGGCGGGCGGAGAGCGGCGAGCCGGCGGCGGAATTCTGGTCCATCAGCGCCGTCAGCAGATCCTGATCGAGCGAACCCCAGTTGACGCCGATGCGAACCGGCTTGTCATAGCGGATCGCCATCTCGATGATCTCGGCGAACTGCTTGTCCTTCTTGTCCTTGAAGCCGACATTGCCGGGATTGATGCGGTATTTCGCCAAGGCCTCGGCGCAGGCCGGATGGTCGGCCAGGAGCTTGTGGCCGATATAATGGAAATCGCCGATCAACGGCACGTCCATGCCGAGCCGCAGCAGCCGTTCGCGGATCTTCGGCACGGCGGCGGCACTTTCGTCACGGTCGACGGTGATGCGAACCAGCTCCGATCCGGCCTTGAAGAGAGCGGCAACCTGCGCCACCGTCGAATCGATATCGGCGGTATCGGTATTGGTCATGGACTGCACGACCACAGGCGCGCCGCCGCCAACGATGACGCCGCCGACATCGACGGCAACGGAGGAACGGCGCGGCTTCGGATCAAAATCGGTGGCGGACGACATGGAAAACTCTCGTTAGCCTCAGGTAATCAGTGCCTTTCAGGTGGATCACGAAGCGGTCGTTGTCAACCGCTTCGGATATCACTTTCTCAGGCTGTAACATGACCATAACAGGTCAAGACGGCCGAATTAATGCGAATTCTCGCCGATGCCGTCGGCGTAGCGCGCCAGCGATGACAGCGCCAGCACGACGAGCAGCAGCACCGGCAACGCCAGCAGGACCGGCGAGAAGCCGACATGCTCGGCGGCGAAACCGATCGCCGAGGGTGCCACCAGCATGCCGGAATAACCGAGCGTGGTGACGACGGAGATGCTGATGCCCGGCTGCAGACCCGGAATGTTGCCGGCGGCCGAAAAGGCGATCGGCACCATGTTTGAAATGCCGATGCCGCAGAGCGCAAACCCGACAATGGCCAGTTCCGCATTCGGCGCCAGCGCCGCGATCACCATGCCGACGATCGCGAAAACCGTGCAGACGCGCAGTGTCTTGACCGCACCCAGCTGATCACGGACGAAATCGCCGGCAAAGCGCATTGCCGCCATGGTCAGCGAGAAGGCCGCAAAGCCGAAACCAGACAGAGTGACCGACGCGGCCTTTTCCTGGCTGAGATAGAGCGCGCTCCAATCGAGCACCGCTCCTTCGGGCATCATGGAGAACAATGCCATGAGGCCGAGCAGCCAGGGCAGCGGGACCATCGGCAACCGCGCCTTCGGTTTCGCCTCGTCCGGATGCGGCTGGTCGCCGAGAATCATCGGCCATGCCACAGCCAGGATGAGGATGGAAAGGACGGTGACGACCTCGGCGTGACCGAGGTAGCCCAGATGCGAGATCAGGAAACCGCCGATCGCCGCACCGAGCAGACCGCCAAGGCTCCAGAAGGCATGGCAGGACGACATGATGGCCCGGCGCATGGATTTTTCCACCGAGACGGCATTGGCATTCATCGCCACGTCCATGGCGCCGATGAAACCGCCAAACAGGAAGATGGCGATAGCCGCAGTCCACACGCTCTCGACCAAGGTCATGGCGAGGAGCATCGGCACGAGCAGCACGGCGAAGGCCTTGACGACGATCTTCGAGCCGCGTCCGGCGATCTGTGCGCCGGCGATCGGCATCATCACCAGCGAGCCGACACCGAAGACCAGGATCATCAGGCCGAGTTCGAACTTGCTCAGTTGCAGCCGCTCGGCAAATTCCGGAATCTTCGGCGCCCAGCAGCCGACGCTGAAGCCATTCATCAGAAATAGCAGCGAGACGGCCGCGCGCGGTTTCGTAAAGAATCCGCTTCTGCGTGCCTGAAGACTCTCGGATTGCATCATATCATTCATGGAAAATCCCCCAAATCAGTGCTCGCAACATATTTAAATCGATTGAAATCGCAATATCCGAAAACAGGCGCACCGGTCACGTTTCATCACCATCTGTTAAAACGGAGGCAACGGAGCCACAACCACGAATAAATATTTCCAACCCGATCTGCCTCGTTCATATGGCCTATTGACGACGAAAAGGTAGGCTCCTATCGCTTGAGCCGGACAAGATTCCTCGACTGCTTCGCATCGGCCTTCCCCCTTGGTGCTCTAGTGAAAAACCCCATCAGCTACGGCATTCTGCTTACGGCGTTCGGCTATATGCTGTTCACTGCCCATGACTCGGCGGTGAAATTGCTCGTCGTCACCATTCCGGTCTGGCAGGTCCTGTTCCTTCGAAGCTGCGCCATTCTCGCCGGCTGTTTCCTCTATGAGGGGCCGTCGCTGGTGCGCAAGGTGGCGCGCTCGCCGGTCGTCAAGCCGATGATCGTGCGCAGCATGCTGCTGCTGATCGCCTGGATCTCCTATTATTCGGCCGCCAAATATCTCCAGCTCGCCGAGGTCACCACCCTCTACTATGCCGCCCCGATCGTCGGCACGATCCTTGCGACCATCGTGCTTAGGGAAAAGGTCACCGTCGCCCGCTGGATGGCGGTCGGCGTCGGCTTCTGCGGCGTGGTCATCGCTTCCAATCCCGTGGGACTCTCAATCTCCTGGCCGGTCTATCTGGCCTTGCAGGCTGCCGTTCTCTGGGCAACGGGCATGGTGCTGCTGCGCAAGACCGCTCTGCATGAAAAGAGCCACATCCAGATGGCCGTTTCCAATATCATGCTGATCCTGATGACGGGCACGATGGCGATCCTGCACTGGAAAACGCCGACGGCTTACGAACTCATCCTGCTCTGCGCTACCGGCATCTTCGCGGGTATCGGCCAACTGGCGCTGTTCGAAGGCATGCGCCAGGCCCCGGTCTCGGTGCTCGCGCCATTCGAATACACCTCGCTCGTCTGGGCCTTTGGGCTCGGCTATTTCATCTGGGGAGACGTCCCCAAGATCAATACCTTCATGGGCGCAATCCTGATCCTCAGCGCCGGGCTGATCATCATCGTCAGCGAACGGAAGCGGCGGCGGGTGTCGGCGGCTTGAACGGCAACGGCATCAAGCTCAATCGACATTCAGGCTTCAGGTCTGTTGTGATGCGTGATTCATTCGCCGGTGTAACAGCAAAAGGCCGAGAAGCGTGCAGAAGGCAAAAATCGAGATGACCAAGGCCAGCCACAGAGCAGCGTGGGGACCGGCGGAGGTCAGGATGGCGGTGAAGACCGGCGGTGCCGCAGCAAAGGAAAGATTGAGCGGCACGGCCAGTTGCGCCGATGCGCGAGCATAGGCGCCGGTGGGGAAAATCTGTAGCGGCAGCGTGGCGCGGGTGACGGCGGTGGCGCCGCTTGCAATGCCGTAGAGCGTGGCAAACAGCATGGCGCCGACGAAGTTGCTGGTCAGCAGAAGAACGATGAAGCTCAACGGAAACAGGGCAGAGCCGGCAAGACCGATGATGAAGCCCGACCAACGCCGCCCACCGAGGGAATCGATCATGCGCCCCGCCCATCGAGCAATCCCCATGAAGGCCGCGACCGCCAACGCACTGGCGTGATCGAGGCCTGCAGCCTCGAACAGGATGACGATTGTGAGGGCAAAACCCCAGGTCACGAAACCATTGGCGGCAAAGCTCGCAGCCAGCAGGACGAAGCGGGGGCAGTCGATAAGGGCAGGTTCGGCCTCCGTCTTGGTAATCGATTTTTGCCCAGGCCGGCGGGCAAGCGTGGCCCAATGCAGTGGCATGCAGACAATCAGCGTGACGGCGGCATAGGCCAGCGTCGTCGCGCGCCAGCCCCATTGAGCCTGCAGAAGCCCTGTCAGCGGCCAGACGATGGTTGGTGTCAGCCCGCCGGCCAGGATCAGCACACCGAGCGCCTGGCGGGCTTTCTCGCCGGCGATCTCCGTCACCGCGATCTGCGCCGGTGTCGATAACATACAGGCACCGGCGAGGCCGAGAATGAGCCACGACAGGACGAAGGACACCGGACCATTGGCCAGCCCCATGACCAGCAGGCCGGCTGCGCCCAGGGACGATCCCAATACCATGATCGGCCGCGTGCCATGGCGCTCGAAGATTGCGCTCAGCGGCCAGGACACCATGGCCATGACGACAAGCATAACCGTCGGTCCCGCCATGACCATCGGCAGCGCCATGCCCAGTTCGCCGGCCATGGCAGGTCCTGTGACCGCGGGCAAATAGAACGTGGCGCCCCAACCAATGAGTTGGGTCAGAGATAGGGCAGCAACAGCGCGGGCTGTGGGCGAGCGGAATCGCATCCCGGCAATCGGCGCGGAAAGCATAATCGAGTCGCGGGAGCGGCGTAGAAGGGGAAGCATCAAGGGCCTTTGGACACGAGTAGCTTTTGTTTCTGAGACATGACGAAAGGACTGCACTTCCGTCAGCGGGCGAAGACTAAAGAAAATAATGCTGTTCCAGCCGCTACCCATGCGATGGCTTTAGTGTTGGTGTAAAATCGGCTTGATCGCGTCGCAGTTTCTGAAGGGCTTTTGACGTTCGCTTGTGCTAGATTTTCGTGTGATGCTCAAACGAGGAATTTGAGGGGAGCCTGAGGAAAATTCATGCAGGAAAAGCATCGCGTCTCTCTCAATGCCATCAGGGTATTCGCGATCGCGGCACGCACTGGGAGCCTGACGGCCGCCGGTGCCGAACTCGGCGTTACCTCTGGCGCGGTAAGCCACCAGCTCAAAAAGCTCGAAGACGAGCTTGGGGTGAGCCTCTTCCGCCGTGGAAACAACACCGCTTCCCTGACCGACGTGGGACGGCGGTTCTATGAGGAGGTCGCGCCGGCGATCGGGCTCATCGAGCGTTCAGCCGACGCCCTTTATCGCGACGAAAGCGAAATCAGCGTCCATGCGACGACGTCGCTAGCGCTGCGCTGGCTTATCCCGTCCCTGGATCGGTTTCGCGCGCTCTGCCCACAGGTCCGCGTTCGAGTGGAAACGAGTTCTGCGCGAGGTTTCCCGGCCGTCCCCGACTCCGATGTCAGCATCCGTTATTTCCGGGCGGGAGTAGCGGCCGAGGGATGGGAATTCCTTGCTCGCGACCTGCGCCGCCCGGTTGTTTCTCCGCGTCTGCTGGCAGGAGATACCGGTCAGGAGATTGCCGTTGCGGACATACCGGCTCTTCAATGCTCTCTGGGAAACTGGGACTGGAAGCTCTGGTGCGAGACCTTTAATATTCCGCTGGCAGACCTTTCCCTCACCCATGCCTTCGACACGGACGACGCTGCTCTTCTTGGCTGTGTGGCAGGCCTTGGGATGGTGCTCGCGCCGACGATTCTCACGGGCAGGGAAATGAAATCGGGCGCATTGGTGACCCTGCCGGGATATGAGCCGGTCGAGACCGGAACATATCTTTACCGCCGTCGCTCGGAATCGAGAGCGGTCCGGCAATTCTGTGGCTGGATGGATACCGAAATGCGGAGCCTCGAATGAAGGGCTTCCGTCGCGGAAGACGGCAGCTTGACTGCACGGGTAATTTTTCGTCGCCTTCGCTCACGATGCCAATCCTATCGTCGGCGACCATCATCGGAATCTCCGATGACACTATCTTTTTTTCCCGTTTCCCCTCCCCGCACCTCTCTGCCAAGTTTCTGCCCGCAATCACTCACTTTCGGGACCAAAAGACATGGCACTTGCAGACATCACAACCTCACGAATCCTCATCGTCGGCGGCAGTTCCGGGATGGGTCTGGCGCTGGCAAGATACGGGCTTGCCGCCGGCGCAGAGGTTATCATCGCCGGGCGGAACAAGGACAGGCTTCAGCGTGCCAGTGCGGAAGTGCAAAATCCGGCCCTCTCCACGGTCGCGGTCGATATCACGCAGGAAGCGCAGGTCGCTGCGCTGTTCGAGCGGATCGGCCGGCTCGATCATATCGTCAGCACCGCCGCCGATATCGAAGGCGCCTATGAATTGCTGCCGGCGCTAGATCTGAAGGCCGCGCAACGGGTCGTGGAGAGCAAATTCTACGGGCCGCTGCTGCTTGCCAAATATGGCGCGCCAAAGCTTTCCGCTACCGGCTCCATCACTTTCACCTCCGGCATCGCAGCCTATCGCCCATCGGCGCGAGGGTCGGTCGTTGCCGCCGTTAATGCAGCGCTCGAGGGGCTGGTGCGAGCGCTGGCGGTCGAGCTGGCGCCGATCCGCGTCAATGTCGTCTCGCCCGGCTGGGTCGACACACCCATCTGGACATTTGTCGCCGGCGACAGGAAGGACGAGACGCTGGACGCCATGGCAAGGCGGCTGCCGGTCGGGCGCGTCGGGCAACCGGAGGATATCGCAGACGCTATCACCTATCTGATGGGCAACGGCTTTACGACGGGGACGACCTTGCATGTCGAAGGCGGACATCGGCTGATCTAGCCGGCGTGAAGTGGTCGCTCGCAGCCTCCAGGAACTGTCTCAGCGCTGGCGGCTGCACGCGCCGCCGCCGCCAGATCATCATCAGCGAGACCGTTTGCGTCGGCCCCGGCCATGGCAATTCACTGATCTCACCGCGATCAAGCGCCTCGGCAACTGCAAGGCACGGCACCAGCCCGATACCGGCGCCGGCCGCCACCAGCCGCGCGATCGCGCCGATGCTGCCGACCTCGGCGGCGGGCTTCGGGGCCACCATGCCAGCCTCGGCGAACGCCTTGTCGAACATGGCCCGATAGGCGCAGCCGACTTCGGTCGTCAGAAAGTCCATCGCGGCAAGTTCGGCCAAATCCGGCTTCCCCGCTGCGAATTTTCCCGCAGGCGGCGTCGCAAGGATCAGCGGCTCGGTCGCGATTACACGGCTGACGAAACGCGCGTCCAGACCACCGTGATCGAAACAGAAGGCGACATCGATCTCGCCGCTCTCGAGCTTTCGCAGGAGATCGCCGCTGCCGGCGACCTTCAGCCGGAGATTGATATCGGGATGGTTGTTCTGGAACGCGGAGAGCCATGCCGGAAGCTTGACGGCGGCAATCGTCTCCAGCGCGCCGATCGACACCGATCCGGCCTCATGCCCGGCAGTTGCCGCGACGGCAGAACGCGCCTCATCAGTCAGCGCCAATATCTCCTGCGCATAGGAAACCAGTGTCTCACCCGCCTGCGTCAGCTCCAGACCCTGCTTCGAGCGGGTGAAAAGTGCCGTGCCCAGCTCAGCCTCCAGCGACTGCATCTGGTCACTGACGCTCGATTGCGCCAGATGAACCTCTTCGGCTGCCCGGGTGAAGCTTTTGCTCCGGGCAACCGCGATGAATGTCTTGAGAAGTCGAGGATGCATCGGGACGCGCCGCATTTGTTTCGGGCCTGGCACCGCAGCGTCAAGATGACGAGGCGGCGCCCACTACCGGGAACGCTGCCACATCGCCGACATCGCCGTCAACAAGCCCGGCCTGTGCGACCGAGCGCGGCAGAATACCTTCTATATCCAGAGATCGTTCTGCGCTGTCCTGTCGCCGCCCTCATGGCCGGTGTTCAAGGTGCCACGCGGTTCGATCAGCATCATCCGGACTTCGTTCTCGGCGAAAGGCTTGTGCTCCATGCCCTTCGGGACGACGAACATCTCGCCGGGTCCGACATGGACGGCACCATCGCGAAAATCGATCCGCAGCTGCCCCTCCAGAACGATGAAGGTCTCGTCGGTTTCTGGATGATCGTGCCAGATGAAATCTCCCTCGATGCGGACGAGCTTGAACTGATAGTCGTTCATCTCGGCGATGACATGGGGTTGCCAGAACCCCTGAAGCTTTCCAAGCTTTTCCTGGAAGTTGATGGGCTGCCTGGTCGATGCCGCGGTTGCGTCTGTCATGGTCTTCCCTTTCGAATACAGGAAAGGGGGTTATGAACCGCAGCCTTGGATCGATCTTGAACGTTTGTGCAAAGAGAGAAAGGCCTTGCGAATCGCATAAGTGCGTGCTTATGTGTTGTCATGATAGAGAACGACATATTCCGAGCTTTGGCTGATCCGACCCGACGAGCAATCTTTGAAAAGCTGGCGGCAGGCAGCACGAACGCCAGCGCCCTGCGCGAGGGCATGGAGATCAGCCAGCCGGCAATGTCCCAGCACCTCTCGGCTCTTCGCAGCGCCGGGCTTATCAAGGAAGAACGACAGGGGCGCTTCGTGAATTATGAGGTTGATCCGGATGGGCTGGCTCTCATCGCGCAGTGGCTGGCGAAATATCGCGCCTATTGGCCCGCGCGCATCGACGCTCTCAAGCTATTGCTGAAGGATATGGACCAATGAACGACGAAAAAACCAAGGAGCCGAAAACCGGGATCGCGCTTGAGTATGAACTTGATGAGCCCCCACAAAAGGTCTGGCGCGCAATCAGCATTCCGGAGTTTCGCGAAAGCTGGTTGCCGAAGGAAGCGTTGGCAGATCCCGAGGCGACCTCTGTCACGCCCGGCGAGGAGGTTCGCTACAGGATGCGCGACAACGCACCGCCATTCCTCGAAAGCACCGTGACATTCAGGATTACCCCGAACGCGACCGGGGGAACCAGCCTGTGGATCATCCACGAACTCACGGACATGAGGTTCGACCGGATGACGAGGGCCGCCGGAAACAACAACAGCCCGCCTCTCATGCTCGCTGCCTGACGCAGCGAGACTCCCTCGCAAATCCTGGAAGATTGGAGTTCGCCGATGAGCGAAGCGATGCAACTCGTCCCTATGGTCATAGAACAATCCAGCAGAGGGGAGCGATCTTTCGACATCTATTCCCGCCTCCTGCGTGAGAGGATCATTTTTCTCAATGGCGAAGTGAACGATACCGTTTCCGCCCTGGTCTGCGCGCAATTGCTGTTTCTGGAAGCGGAAAACTCCAGGAAACCGATCAGTCTCTACATCAATTCGCCGGGCGGCGTCGTGACCAGCGGCCTCGCCATGTATGACACCATGCGTTACATCCGCGCGCCGGTGCACACACTCTGCATGGGGACCGCCCGTTCGATGGGGTCGTTCCTTCTGATGGCCGGCCAAGCCGGTGAGCGATCCGCACTGCCCAACTCCAGCATCCATATCCATCAGCCGTTGGGTGGCTTCCAGGGACAGGCTTCCGACATGCTGATCCATGCCGCGGAAATGGAACGGACCAAGCATCGAATGACGCGGCTCTACGCTGAACATTGTGGACGCACCTATGAGGAGTTCGAGCGCGCGATGGACCGCGACCATTTCATGACCGCGGAACAAGCTCTGGAATGGGGCCTTATCGACCGTATCCTCCAGGTTCGCGAGGAAGACCTGCCTATAGCCCCGGAGAGTTGAGTGCGATCAAGGCTCTGACCGGCGATGTCGCAAAAATGGGGAGTGTTGCAACCGCTGGGCTATGGGCGTTTGGCTGGCCCGCAGGTGCGGTATGCTCGGCAAAGCTGTCTAAACCACCATCTCTTGAGAAAAATATTCGCAATTGCCGATTCCTTTCGCAGTTTTCTACGCTTCCCCGGTCCATTTTTTCTGCGATGTATGCAACATTGATTGCAACATGTTCCAGAAACGGAAGAAAACGATGAACTGGTTGAAGACCGTTGCCGCCGCTGCTCTCGTGCAGGCCGCTTTCCTTTTGCCCGCCCATGCTGGCGACAATCTCAAGGCGATCCAGGACGCCGGCGTGCTGCAGGTTGGCACGGAAGGCACCTATGCGCCCTTCACCTTTCATGACGCAAGCGGCAAGCTTGTCGGCTTCGATGTCGAGATCGCCGAAGCCATCGCTTCCAAGCTCGGCGTCAAGGCCGAGTTCCTGGAAGGCAAGTGGGACGGCCTGATCGCCGGCCTCGACGCAAAGCGCTACGACACCGTCATCAACGAAGTTGGCGTTACCGACGCCCGCAAGCAGAAATATGATTTCTCCGATCCCTACATCGCCTCCAAGGCCGTGCTGATTGTCAAGGACAGCAACACCGACATCAAGGATTTCGCCGATCTCAAGGGCAAGAAGTCCGCGCAATCGTTGACCAGCAATTTCGGCAAGCTCGCTCAAGCGTCCGGCGCCGAACTCGTCGGCACCGACGGTTTCGACCAGTCGATCCAGCTCGTGCTCACCGGCCGCGCCGACGCCACGATCAACGACAGCCTGTCCTTCCTCGATTTCAAGAAGCACAAGCCCGACGCGCCGGTGAAGATCGTCGCCCAGCAGGCCAATGCCGATTTTTCCGCCGCCATCATCCGCAAGGGTGAGCCGGAACTGCAGGCCGCCATCAACAAGGCGCTGGCCGACATCAAGGCTGACGGTACCTATGCCAAGATCTCCGACAAATACTTCGGCCAGGACGTTTCGAAGTAAGTGGGAATAGGCAGAAACGCCAAATTGTGAAAAAGATGCGTCCGGGGCCATCCCCGGACGCATTCTGTTATGGAAAGGTCGCTTCTCCGTGGAGCACTGGTTGCAATTGATGTGGGAGTCGCTGGGCACGCTGCTTTGGGCGGGGCTCGTCTTCACCATCCCGCTCACTCTGATCACCTTCGTTCTCGGCCTGCTGCTCGGCCTCGTCACCGCCGTCACACGGCTGTTCGGCCCAAAGCCGCTCGTCGCCGTCGCGCGCTTCTATGTCTGGGTAATCCGCGGCACGCCGCTTTTGGTGCAGCTTTTCGTCATCTTCTACGGCCTGCCGAGCATGGGCATCCTGCTCGATGCCTTCCCGGCCGCCGTCATCGGCTTCACACTGAATGTCGGCGCCTACTCGTCCGAGATCATCCGCGCCGTCATCTCCTCCGTGCCGAAGGGCCAGTGGGAAGCAGCCTATTCCATCGGCATGAACTGGCGCCAGGCGATGAGCCGCACCATCCTGCCGCAGGCGGCACGCGTCGCCGTGCCGCCGCTGTCGAACACCTTCATCTCGCTGGTCAAGGACACCTCGCTTGCCGCCGCGATCACCGTGCCGGAGCTGTTCCAGGCCGCGCAGCGCATCGTCGCCACCACCTATGAGCCGCTGATCCTCTACATCGAGGCCGCCATCATCTATCTCGTGCTCAGCACCTTCCTCTCGACACTGCAGGGCTATCTCGAACGCCGTTTCGCCCGCTCCGGCGGCACGCTGGAGGCGCGGACATGATCGAGCTGTCACACATCGAAAAGCGCTTCGGCGACAGTGTCATCCTGAAGGATATCAGCCTGACCATCCCGGAAGGCACGGTGACGGCGCTGGTCGGCCCTTCCGGCGGCGGCAAGAGCACGCTTTTGCGCTGCATCAACCTTCTGGAAATCCCGACGGCCGGCACCATCCGCATCGGCGAGGTGAGCACCACCTTCCAGCCGGGCAAGAAGACCGCCTGGCAGGACATCCAGAAGATTCGCCGCCAGACCGGCATGGTCTTCCAGAATTTCCAGCTCTTTCCGCACAGGACCGCCATAGAAAACGTCATGGAGGGCCTGACGACGGTGCTGCGCTGGCCGGCCGACAAGGCCCGCGCCCGCGCCGTCGAGCTTCTGACCAAGGTCGGTATGGCGCACAAGATCGATGCATGGCCCTCGACGCTCTCCGGCGGGCAGCAGCAGCGTGTGGCGATCGCCCGCGCGCTCGCCCCCTCGCCCCGCGTCCTCCTCTGCGACGAGCCGACCTCGGCACTCGATCCGGAACTGGCCGCCGAAGTCGTCGATGTTCTCGGCAAGCTCGCCAACGAGGGCACGACCATGGTGATGGCGACGCACGATCTGCGCCTCGCCTCGAAGATCGCCACCAGTGTCGTTTTCCTCGAAACCGGCAACATCGTCGAAACCGGCCCCTCCCGCACCATCTTCGGCGCCCCTCAGCAGGAGCGGACGAAACAGTTCATCTCGACGCTAAACGCGGGGCACAGCTACGACATATGAGAGCGGGGCTTCCTCTCTGAGTGAACAACGTGAAGAGAGGCCGGAGGCTTGGCGAGTCGTCTCCTCGATCGCTCGGAGCTAAAACGGCTCCTTTCGCGGCGTTCCATCCTTTTCCCATACATCGAAACTAAAGTCTTTTGGGCGATCTGTCCGTTGATCCCTACCAGAAGTCCCTCATATAGACCCGAGGTGCCGTTGTAGTCGGTCCGGATTTTCAGCTAGACGCCTCCTGCTATGCGCCATTGCGCTTTCAACCATGGAAGGCGTCAAGGAAATCGCTTAGCCGTTCCGACAGCACGCCGGCGGCTATGAAATAGTCAGCCATCGCACATCCAAATGGACGGTACACGGATCCGTTCATCCATGCTCACGGCTACGCGAACGTACCGTCACTCACATAGGTTCTGCCTTCGAAAACCCCAAACTCCAGATAATGCTCAAGAGGATTAATTCCGGCAGCAGCAACGTCTGGATTGAGTTTCAAATAGCCCGCTGCATCGAAGTTGCGGGAGGGGTCGCGTCCTTCATGCCAGCCGTACTGCAGATAGTGGGTGAACGGATTGACGCCAGCAGCAGCCACATCGTGGTACGCTGCGAGATATCCCGATGTATCAAAAAACGGGTTGGGGTCACGCCCTTCATGCCAGCCGAATTGATTGTAGTGCTGCTCGGGATCCGCATGGGCTGTTTCCACATCTGGATTGTTCTTGAAATAGAACGTGTCGTCGATCAACAGGTCTTTGGCATTAACATTGCGACCCTCGTAGATACCAAACTTCAGATAGTGCTCAAGTGGATCGATCTTGGCCGCAGCAACGTCTGGATTGAGCCGTAGATATTCCGACGTATGGAAGAGGCTCGATGGATCTCGTCCCTCCTTCCAGCCGAACTGGTCGTAGTGCTGAAGCGGATTAATGCCGGCAGCCGCGACATCATGATACTTCGCCAGATATTCGGAAGTATCAAAGAATTTGTTCGGATCAAGGCCCTCACGCCATCCGACGTTTGAGTAATGCTGATCCGCGTCAGCACCTGCGTCAAAAACGTCATGGTTGTGAGTATAGTAAAACATATCATCGACCAGGGCGGAGCCGTCATCTTGAACGATTGTCCTGTCGGAAAACTGCAGCTTCTCAATCCAGACCAAGCTGTCATGGCCTTCGCTACCGTTAAGCAGCATCGCGCGATTGCCATAATCGACCGTTGCTTGCTTCAGGCTGAAGTTGAACACCGCCGTGTCGACACCCGCGCCTCCGCTGAGCCAATCGTTTCCACCTCCCCCCGTTAGCGAATTGTTGGCAGCATTACCGATAATCGTGTCGCTGCCGGATCCACCGATCGCATTTTCGATCAACGAGCGATTGTCGCCATTATACTGGAGGGCATTGTAGACGTTTCCATGCGCAAAGTGGCCGTCACCAAGATAAGCGAGCTGTGATCTCGACATCGCGGACCAGCCGCCGGGTGCCAAATTTATGGATTGAGCCGAGGTATAGTTCGAGAAATCATAGGTATCGACACCGCCACCATCCCACACGGTGAGGAAGACACGGTTGTCTCCAGGCTTTCCCTGCCCGACTCCGTCGATGAACATCTCGCCAGTCGTGGAAGAAAAGGTGTAGGTGGTATTGCCAGCGTGCGCAGAAAAATCAGCTCCATACAGTTTTTGGATCGCGGCGATATCGTACATCATCAGCGATTGTGCAAAGCCGAAGTCTTCATTTGTATAGCCGGTATACAAAGACGCTCCTGTATAGGAGCGATAGCTCATGACCGTAAATTCCATGCTGTCGTGCGCAAGGCTCGTTGTCACGAAGTTAGTATTTGAAAACTCGTGCGGATGCTTGAGGCCAAGTGCATGCCCAATTTCATGCAGCGTGGATATCCACGCATAATTGCCCTTGACCGGATTGGTCATGGCACTTAGGCCGCTCTGTGTACCGAACCAGACATCGCCACCCTGAGCACTTTCCGAAGGGAAATAGGTATAAGCGGAGTTCTGCGCCTCGTCCGACATGCCAAAACGCAATGTAGCGTTTCCCGGAACCGACGTTTCTTCCATGAAAGTAAGGTTCGAGATCGAACTGTACTGCGCCAAGGCCGAGTGCACTGCTGCCTGCATGGTTGCATTGAGGGGCTGGAACGTCAGCTGCTCCCCGCTGTAACTACCATATTGCGCACCGCTGGTGGTAAACGAAAAATCCAGCGCGGAGGACGCCCAATACCGACCGTAGATCAGGCCATCAACATCATTCGAAGTGCTAGGCCACGGAACCGGAAAATACGAAGTAAGCATTCAAAACGTCCCCTAACGTCCCGTGAATTTAATAGCCGCCGTTCATCGAGATGCTTAAACGGCAAGTAAGTGATCTGCAAGTAGGAGTAGCATTTTCCGTTAACATCTTTCACCACCATGTGAGGATGAGAGCGATCGACGCTGCGCAACACCGGCGAATTACTGCCAGTTCTGGACCGGAATCTTGAGAACAAGCCACATTCGACATCGTCACTCTTCTCTAAACGCCCGAGCCATTTGGTCCGTCAACGGCTTTGCCAAATATGCCAGTGCAGTACGCTCACCCGTCTGAATGAACGCCTCCACCGGCATCCCGACCACCGGTGCTAGATTGCCCAACCGAGCCCATTCGGTCGCCGAGACGGCGACCCTGAGGCTATAATAGCCTTGCCCGGTGCGCTGATCAGTGGTGAGATCGGCTGCAATCCTCGTAATGCGGCCACTCAATTCCGGTGTGGTGCGCTGATTGAACGCAGAAAATCGAAGCGTTACGTCCTGCCCTACAACCACCTGATCGATATCCTGCGGCGACAGCTTGAGTTCCGGTGTCAGCACATCGTTGTCAGGCACAATTTGCATGATCGCTTCACTGGGCGTAACGACTGCCCCTGATGCATGCACAGCCAGTTGATGAACGATGCCTGCCTGTGGTGCGCGGATATCGATGTGTCTCAACTCGTCCTCAGCAGCAACGAAACGCTCGGAATATTCACCGATTTCGCTTTCGGCCTGGCGCAGTTGGTCCGATACCTCGGTTCTTTGATCGTCATCAACCTGAATGATCTGCAGCTGGGTTTCAGCGATCTTGCCGTTGGTTTGGGCCGCGGAGGCGATCAGACTGCCGAGCTCACCGGTGAGGTCTGCTGCATCGCGCTGTAAGTTATAGACTCGGGTCGCCGGGATAATGCCCTGATCGAGCAACGGTTGCAGGCTGGTGAGTTCCTTGTTGATAATGGCAATCGCTTGCCGTTTGCCGTCCTGTTGGGCGCTCAGCCCCTCCGCCTCCTTCGAAAGCTGGCGCACCCGCTCGGCCAACTGCGCTTTGCGCCCCATCTTGGAAGACCGCCGATCATGAAACAGCCGCTGCTCACCATCGAGCATCGCTGCCACTTCGACAATCTCCCGCTCCTTTAAAAGGCCCTCAGGAAAGGTGATATCCTCTTTAGAATCTCGTTCGGCTGAAAGCCGTGCGGTGCGCGCGGCAAGTTCCTTCAGACGCTTCGAAACGATCGCAAGATTAGCACGCGCTTGGGTGTCATCGAGATGTATGAGTATTTGGCCAGGTTCGACACGATCCCCGTTCTTGACGAACACTTGACCGACAGTTCCGCCCTTTTGGTGCTGAACGGGTTTAACGTAGCTGTCGACGACCAACGTGCCGGCGGCAATGACAGCGCCCTGAAGGCGAATGGTAGCAGCTAGACCTCCCAGGACCCCAACGAGAAAGATAATTGCGGTGATCGCGACGAACGTCAGGCGACGGATGGCTTGCTCGGCAAGCGGCGCGTGATCATCCTTCATTGCGTCCTCTCCTCGCCGGCGATCATTAGTCGAACAGGCTGCAGCCCGGACGGCGCTGGCTGCGTCGTCTTCCTGAGGACTTCATCCTTCGGCCCAAATGCCTGCATCTGACCATTCGCCAGGACAAGAACCTTGTCGACAACACCAAGTGCACTTGGGCGATGAGCGATAATGATAGCAATGCCGCCACGCGCCTTCACATCCAGTATCGCACGTGACAACGCCGCCTCCCCCTCCGCGTCGAGGTTTGAGTTAGGCTCATCGAGAACGATCAGGAACGGCTCGCCATAGAGCGCACGTGCCAGCGCGATACGCTGCCGCTGTCCGCCCGACAGCGCCGATCCTTGTTCGCCGATCTTCGTGTCGAAGCCTTCGGGGAACTGCACAATCATGTCGTAGACACCAGCCGCCTTCGCAGCAGCAATGATTTTTTCTGACGGCGCATCCGGATCGAAACGGGCTATGTTTTCGGCGATAGATCCACCAAACAACGAAACATCCTGCGGCAAATATCCAATGTGTTGGCCAAGCGCTCGCGGATCCCATTGTGACAGAGATGCCCCATCCAGGCGGACCGCGCCTGAAATCGGCGGCCAAATCCCGACGAGGCCCCGCGCGAGTGAGGATTTACCTGATGCGCTTGGACCGATGACACCGACGGCTTCTCCTGCCCGAAGCTCAAAGGAAACGCCGCGCACAATCGCGAGCTTTAAGCCCGGCGCCGCGAGATGCAGGTTTTCAGCTTTCAGGGCGCTTTCGGGCCTGGGAAGGGAAACTTCTTTTTCATCAGCCTGCATCAGTTGCGCGAGCTTCATCAGCCGTGACCAGCTATCACGCGCTGCGGCGAAACCCTTCCATTGGCCGATCGCCAGTTCGACCGGCGCCAACGCCCGACTAACAAGGATGGAACTTGCTATCATAATGCCGCCCGAGGCCTCTTGGCGGATGACAAGTATGGCCCCAACAGCAAGCACCGCTGACTGCAGTACCATTCGCAAGATCTTGGAAATTGTCCCGAGTATGCCTGTCACGTTTGACGCACGCAGATGGTTACTGAGATAGCGGCGATTGATTTCGCTCCACTGCCTACCAAGCAGATGGCCAAAACCCATCGCAAGCACGGCTTCTGAATTGCGACGCGTTGCTTCCGCAAGAGCCATTCGCTCGGAGGCGATTTTCGCGGCCTCCTTAGCCGGCTGACGTGACTTCAGTTCAGCCAAGATCGTCAGACCGATGAGCATTAGGGCTCCGGCCAAGGCCGTCATACCGATCCACACATGAAACAGGAAGCATAAACCGAGATAAAACGCCATCCAGGGAATATCGAACAAAGCAGTCGGCCCCGGCCCCGAAAGAAACATTCGTACAGTATCCAGGTCGTGCACCGACTGAAGACCATTTCCGGGCACCTGCATGCGCGACGGAAATAAGACGAGGGAATCGTAGACAGCTGTTCCGAAGCGTTCATCCACCGATAGGCCGACGCGCACCAAAAGCATCGAACGGACGAGCTCGAGGATTCCCTGAAACGCGTAAAGTGTGGCCGTTATGATGCCCAGACCAACCAGCGTAGGCAGACTGTGGCCTGGAATGACGCGATCGTAGACCTGCAGCATGAAGAAGGAGCCGGTCAAGGCGAGAACGTTGACAAGCGCGCTGGTCGCACCGATCCCGAGAAAGGCTTTCTTCAAGGAGGATAAAACGGCCACAAGGAACATCTGTGGAGTCTTCGTAGTCGTGCTAGACAAGCTCAAACCCCGCTCACGCTGCCGCAATGAAACGGAAGTCATCCTGATCGAAGATTGCCAAGGCAACGTTCTTCAACAAGATCGAGCTGTTCGCGTCCTTGGAAATTTCAGATAACTCTTCGCGCTCGTTAGCCATACGCTCTAGAATGCTCTTGATAGTTGATCGGTTAATCGTCGGGCCGTTGGTTAGAGGCTAGTTCCACTCGCAATCTGGATGATCCGCAGAAAAAGGACGGCGGACTCGATACGAAAGCGTGGTGTGCAACAGAAGCCGGGATCAATATGCATCCGAGAGGTAAGAGATTTGTAAAACCGCAAAGCGTTCTATTCAAGCGGAGTGAGAAAACATCGTCGTCCGGTCGACGAATCCGCATCCGTTACGCATAATTACGCTTAATAAAGCGAAAAATAAATTCGACGATCTGGGTTCTTCCGCCTATTTGCCAGAGGCAGATTCCTGCATCCCGCGAATAAACTCATAGATTCGGGATTGTCGTCTATAAAGTGATTTACGCATACTTCAGATTTTCAGTTCGCGCTCCCACTGAACTTTGAGAGATAGTGTGACGATGAAGCAACAATGTCATCTCGGCATGGTCGATTTGGGCTTCATCGTCCACACGCACAAATCAATCGGATCTTCTGCAACAGGCATGGCGAGGGGATAGGAGCAAATTGGCCGGGTTTCACACCGGCACGATCCGGTAGCCCTCTGAGGCCCGTCCCACGCGGCCGAAGCCGGTGATATGGCCGCCGGCGACAATCCAGCCTTCGCGGACGGCATGTTCCAGCGTAGCCTGACGTGTTCGTACCGCCATCTCGGGGTCGATATCGTAGATCAGGCCGATCTTCGGATCGCCGGGTTGAAGGTCTTCCAGATGCAAGGTGTCGCCCCAGATCAGAAGATCCTTGTCCCCGCCGCGCACCAGATAGCCGGTGTGGCCGGGAGTGTGACCCGGCAGAGGGCGAGCCTCTATACCGGCCAACACAGGGCCATCAGGAATCTGCCGGACCCGAGGCCCATAGACGCGGACAAGCTGCTCAGCCACGTTGAAGCCGCCGCGGCGCGTCTCCGCCGTTGCCTGTCGGGCGACTGGATCGGTGAAAAACGCAAAGTCCCTGTCCGGCACGAACACCTCTGCATTCGGGAAATACGAAGCGTCACCGTCGAACAGGCCGAGCGCATGATCACCATGGATATGGGTCAGCAATATCAGCCGTATCTGGTCCGGCGTAATGCCGGCCTCCTGCAACGCCGATCGCGCATGGCCGTATTTTGGTCCCCACGCGGTACCGGTGCCGGCATCCACGAGAATGATGCCATCGGCGCTGCGCAGGGCAAAACAGTTTACATCCACCTGAAGCATCGGCTTGCCCAACGCTTCGATCGCACGCTGCCGTGCAACGCTGCCATCCGCATGGATCAGCACGTCCGCTGGCGCTTCGAAGACACCGTCGCGCAAAAGGATAACGTCATATTGCCCGAAATGCCGGAGACTGTCTGTCATTGATGCGATCTCACCTTGAAGGCCAGATTCAGGAAAAGGCCGACCCGAGAGCCGTCCCTTTCCTTTAGTCTTGTGACGGACGATCAAGCTCCGTAGACGACCAGCAGGTCCTTGGCGTCGATCTGGTCGCCGGCAAGCACGAGGACTTCGGTTATGGTGCCGTCCTTCTCCGCATGCAGTGCCGTTTCCATCTTCATCGCTTCGATGGAGACGAGCACGTCGCCGGCCTTGATCGCCTGGCCGGGGGTGACGAAGACGCGGGAGATGACGCCCGGCATCGGCGCGCCGACATGCGCGGCATTGCCGGGCTCCGCCTTGCGGCGCACGGCACTGCCCGAGGCGCCATGGGCACGGTCCGGCACCTTGATGCGACGCGGCTGGCCGTTGAGCTCGAAGAACACGGTCACCATGCCCTTTTCATCGGTCGCCGTCATCGCCTGGTTGACAACCACCAGCGTCTTGCCCTTCTCGATCTCGGCAAAGAGCTCGCCGCCTTCCTTCAATCCGTAGAAGTAGGCAGGCGTCGGCAGCACCGAGACCGGGCCATAGGTATCGGCGGCCAGCGCATAGTCGGTGAAGACCTTCGGATACATCAGGTAAGAAGCGAATTCGAAGTCATCGACCTTGCGCTCCAGCTTGGTCTCGATGACCTTGCGCTCGGCATCGAGATCGGCCTCGGCCAACAGAGAGCCGGGACGCACCGTATAGGGCGCCTCACCCTTCAGCGCCTTCTTCTGCAAGGCCACCGGCCATCCGCCCGGCGGCTGGCCGAGATCGCCCTTCAGCATCGAGACCACCGATTCCGGGAAGGACACTTCCCGGTCGGGATTAACCACATCGGCAACTGTCAGGTCCTGGGAGACCATCATCAGCGCCATGTCGCCGACCACCTTGGAAGAGGGGGTGACCTTGACGATATCGCCAAACATCTGGTTGGCGTCGGCATAAGCCTGCGCCACCTGATGCCAGCGGGTCTCGAGACCGAGCGAGCGCGCCTGTTCCTTGAGGTTGGTGAACTGGCCGCCTGGCATTTCATGCAGGTAGACTTCCGAGGCCGGTCCCTTGAGATCGCTCTCGAAGGCCGCGTACTGATGGCGTACCGCTTCCCAGTAGAAGGAGACCCGGCGGATCCATTCAGGATCGAGGCCCGGATCGCGCTCAGTGCCCTTCAAAGCTTCGACGATCGAGCCGAGGCAGGGCTGCGAGGTATTGCCGGAAAGCGCATCCATCGCCGCATCGACCGCATCGACGCCCGCGTCCACGGCCGCCAGCACCGTGGCGGCGGCAATGCCCGAGGTATCATGCGTGTGGAAGTGGATCGGCAGGCTGGTCGCCTCGCGCAACGCCTTGAACAGCACCTTGGCAGCGGCAGGCTTCAGAAGCCCGGCCATGTCCTTCAGTGCGATGATATGGGCACCGGCCTTTTCCAGTTCGACGGCGAGATCGGTATAGTACTTCAGATCATACTTCGGACGGGCGGAGTTCAGAATATCGCCGGTATAGCAGATCGCCGCCTCGCAGAGCTTGTTCTCCTCGATGATGGCATCCATCGACACGCGCATGTTCTCGACCCAGTTCAGGCAGTCGAAGACGCGGAAGAGATCTATACCGCCCTTGGCGGCTTGGCGGACAAAGTATTTGACGACATTGTCGGGATAGTTGGTGTAGCCGACGCCGTTGGCACCGCGCAAAAGCATCTGCAGAAGCAGGTTCGGCGCGCCCTCGCGGATCAGCGACAGGCGCTCCCACGGATCTTCGGTGAGGAAGCGCATGGAGACGTCGAAGGTGGCGCCGCCCCAGCATTCCAGCGACAGCAGTTGCGGCAGAGCGCGGGCATAGGTCCCGGCGACCTGGGCGATATCGAAGGTCCGCATGCGGGTGGCGAGCAGCGATTGATGGCCGTCGCGCATCGTCGTGTCGGTCAGAAGCACGCGCTTCTCATTGCGCATCCATTCGGCGAACTTCTGCGGACCGAGCTGGTCGAGCCGCTGCTTGCTGCCGTCGGGAACTTTGCCGTCGATATAGGGCAGAATAGGCTCCGAGGCCTTCGGCGACGGCGCGGGCCGGCCACGGGCTTCCGGATGGCCGTTGACGGTGACGTCGGCCAGATAGGTGAGCAGCTTGGTGGCGCGGTCCTGGCGCTTGACCTGCTGGAACAGCTCCGGCGTCGTATCTATGAAGCGCGTCGTATAGCTGTTATCGCGGAATTTTGGGTGGGTGATGATCGCTTCGAGGAAGGTGAGGTTGGTCGCCACGCCGCGAATACGGAATTCGCGCAGCGCCCGGTCCATGCGGGCAATCGTCTCGTCCGGCGTCGAGGCCCAAGCGGTCACCTTGACCAGCAGCGGATCATAGAAGCGGGTGATGATCGCGCCCGAATAGGCGGTACCGCCATCTAGACGAATGCCGAAGCCGGCAGCCGAGCGATAGGCGGTGATGCGGCCGTAATCGGGAATGAAGTTATGTTCCGGATCCTCGGTGGTGACGCGGCACTGCAGGGCATGGCCATTGAGGCGGATATCCGCCTGCTTCGGCACGCCCGATTCCGGCGTGCCGATGGCAAAACCGTCGAGGATGTGGATCTGCGCCTTGACGATGTCGATACCGGTGACAACTTCGGTCACCGTATGCTCGACCTGGATGCGCGGATTGACTTCGATGAAGTAGAATTTGCCGGTATCGGCATCCATCAGATATTCGACCGTGCCGGCGCCGACATAGCCGGTCGCACCGGCGATCTTCAGCGAATAGGCGGCCAGTTCCTGGCGTTGGGCGTCCGTGAGGTAAGGTGCGGGCGCGCGCTCGACGACCTTCTGGTTGCGGCGCTGGACCGAACAGTCGCGCTCGAACAGGTGCACGACATTGCCATGGGTGTCGCCGAGAACCTGGCTTTCGACGTGGCGGGCACGCTCGACCAGCTTTTCCAGATAGACCTCGTCCTTGCCGAAAGCGGCCATCGCCTCACGCTTGGCTTCCGTCACTTCCTTGGCGAGATCCTTGGGATCACGGATGGCACGCATGCCGCGACCGCCGCCGCCCCAGGAGGCCTTGAGCATCACCGGATAGCCGATCTCCTCGGCCATCTTCGCCACGAGCTTCATATCGTCGGGCAGCGGTTCGGTGGCAGGCACGACCGGCACGCCAACCGAGATCGCCAGGTTGCGGGCCGCGACCTTGTTGCCAAGCTGGCGCATCGTATCGGCGCGCGGGCCGATGAAGATGATGCCGGCGGCATCGCAGGCGTCAACGAACTCGGGGCTTTCCGACAGGAGGCCGTAGCCCGGATGAATGGCGTCGGCACCGGACAGCTTGGCGACACGGATGATCTCGTCGATCGACAGATAGCTTTCGATCGGCCCGAGGTCGCGGGAAAGATGCGGGCCGCGGCCGACCTGATAGCTCTCGTCCGCCTTGAAGCGGTGCAATGCCAGTTTGTCTTCCTCGGCCCAGATGGCGACTGTTTTAATCCCGAGCTCATTGGCAGCGCGAAATACGCGAATGGCAATCTCGGAACGGTTGGCAACCAGGATCTTGGATATGGGCAATGCAGTCTCCTCACGGCATCGAAACGGGCAATGCTGCACCCGCGAAGAGAATTCTTAACTTCTTGTCACGGGAAGTTCAATTTCCCGTAGCGTCAGAAATCAAAATAGTTGCGGCTATGGAACAAGTCCGTTTCTGAAGGCGATTGCGACGATATGCTGGCGGTTCCGGGCGTTCAGCTTGTCCTGGATGCTATTCATGTACCAATCGACGGTGTGATTGGAGATCTTGAGCGTGCGGCTGATATCCATCGAGGTCATGCCTTCCGCCAGATGATTGAGCACCTCGATCTCGCGCCTAGTCAGCTTGGCCTCGATCGCGGGGGCTTCCTCAAGCGGCCGTGCCTCGTCACGCAACTCCAGAAGCCGCCAGAAGACTTTCTTGGCCACGGCGTCGAATAGCGAAAGTTCGGCGGGCGACAGATCGACCGAATTGCCGCCGATCGTCATCGTGCCGAGCAGGCCGCTGCGCCCGAAAATGGGAAAGATATAGCCGTCGACGAGCCCGTTGGCTCGGGCATCGGCCATCATCTGCTCCATACGGCGGCGGAGCGGATCACCCTTCAGCGCTGCCATCGCGTCGCGCCAACGGAAAGGCCGCTGCGCCTGGCCGAGATAGCGCATGGTCGGATCGACCAGCACATATTTCCGGGCGACATAGGTAAGCGGCCATTTGTCTGGCCAACGACCCGCAAGCATGACGCTGACAATGTCGACCGCCGGCCGCGGATGCCTCAGCAGACCATAGAAATCGAACTTATAGGAGCGCAGCACCGACTCGAGTTCCGTCACGACATTCTTGGGCTGATTGCATTCTTCAACGACCACAAGCAATTGCATTAACGAATGAATATTCACACATACCCCCTGGCCCGAAAAAGCCTGGTTCCTCGTCGACGAACGCCCCACCGATATCCGCACCGCCTCCGGCGCGGCGGATGGCGGGCAAACATACTCGGATCGAAATAAATTTGAACGTCTGTGGCGAGAAATTCAGAATTCAACTTCGCATAGCAATCGCTTCGCCGCGCGACAATGCTAATGTAAGAAAGTATTCCTGAATCCTCATACTTCTCAAGTGGCCGAAGGCCTGTCCTGGCGACCAGGCGCGTAACCCATGAAATTTCCTCTGAAAAAGCAGCGCCGGATTCCGTTAATCGCCGGTTCAGGTAGCAATCTGTAGTGTCGCCAACATTCCGAAATTGCTGATGCACAGAGGTTGCCAGACGTGTCTCTTTTCAAAGTCTATGCAAGAGCCCTGAAGTATCTTGGCGCGTATCGTTACCGCGTATGGATGGTCGTTGTCGCCAACATCGCGTTGGCGATGACCACGATCTATGAGCCGGTTCTGTTCGGCCGCATCTTCGACGCCATCGGCAAGAAAGAGCCCGTGACGCCGACCATGATGCTGTGGGCCGGCTTTGCCGTCTTCAGCGCGGTCGCCTTCATCATCGTTTCCCGCGAGGCGGACCGTCTCGCCCATGGCCGTCGCGCATCGCTGCTGACGGAGGCCTTCAGCCGCATCATCTCCATGCCCCTGTCCTGGCACAGCCAGCGCGGCACGGCCAGCGCGTTGAACACGCTGCTGCGTGCCTGTGAAGCCCTGTTCGGCCTGTGGCTCGAATTCATGCGCAATCACCTGACGACGGCCGTCGCCCTCGTCGTGATGATCCCGACCGCCATGGCCATGGACTTGCGCCTGTCCGCCGTCCTCGTTCTGCTCGGTATCTTCTACTGGATCATCGGCAGTGTGGTCATGAACCGTACCAAGGACGGCCAGACCTCGGTCGAAAGCCATTACAACACCGTCTTCTCGCATGTCAGCGACTCGATCAGCAACGTCTCGGTGCTGCACAGCTACAACCGCATCGAAGCCGAAACCAAGGCGCTGAAGTCCTTCACCGAACGCCTGCTTGCCGCTCAGTATCCGGTCCTCGACTGGTGGGCGCTGGCCGGCGCGCTGAACCGCACCGCCTCGACCATTGCGATGATGGCGATCCTGATGATCGGCACCGTGCTCGTCCAGGGCGGCAGCCTCAGCATCGGCGCGCTGATCACCTTCATCGCCTTCGCCAACGTACTGATCGGTCGCCTGGAGCTGCTGCGCAACTTCGCCAACCAGATCTTCGAAGCCCGCGCCAAGCTGGTGGACTTCTATACGCTGGAAGATTCCGTCCGCGACCGTGAAGAGCCCGCTGGCCTTGCCGAGATCAAGGACGTCAAGGGCGAAGTCGAGTTCCGCAACGTTTCCTTCGGCTTCGGCAACAGCGCCCAGGGCCTGCACAACATCAACTTCACGGTGAAGGCCGGCCAGACCGTCGCCATCGTCGGCCCGACCGGCGCCGGCAAGACGACGCTGGTCAACCTCCTGCAGCGTGTCTACGATCCGCAGGGTGGTCAGATCCTCGTCGACGGCAACGACATTACCAAGGTAACGCGCAAGTCGCTGCGCCGCTACATCGCCACCGTCTTCCAGGATGCCGGTCTGCTGAACCGTTCGATCAGCGACAACATCCGTCTCGGCCGCGAGGGTGCGACCGAAGAAGAGATGATGCGCGCTGCCGAAGCGGCCGCCGCCAACGACTTCATCGAGACGCGTGAAAGCGGCTACGAGACCCGTGTCGGCGAACGCGGCAACAAGCTCTCCGGTGGCGAGCGCCAGCGTATTGCCATTGCCCGCGCCATCCTCAAGGACGCGCCGATCCTCGTGCTCGACGAGGCGACCAGCGCGCTCGACGTGGAGACGGAGAACAGGGTCAAGGCGGCGATCGACAATCTGCGGCAGAACCGCACGACATTCATCATCGCCCACCGCCTGTCGACGGTTCGCGAGGCCGATATCGTCCTCTTCCTCGAAAACGGGCGCGTTATCGAGAATGGCAGCTTCAGCGCGCTCAGCCAGAGCAACGGCCGCTTTGCCGCCCTGCTGCGCGCCAGCGGTATCCTGACGGACGAGGAAGTCCGCAAGGCACATACCACGGAACACGAAGCCGCCTGATCATTCGCATGGGGCCCAAAAGTCGAAGCCGGGGGAGCAATGCTCCCCCGGTTTTTTGCGCGAGTGCATTCGCACTGGCAAAAGCCTCTGAGAAACACAAGAAAGGCCCGGCAGGGAAAACCGGACCTTTCTCCTTCTCTGATCGGAGGTCAAATCGGTCATGACGCCAGCGGAGTTATGACGGGCGTCAAACCGGTTATGATTTGGCGTCAAGCCGGGTAGGAACGGCCTGATGCCCGGGATCAGATCAGAACTTGCGCTCAAAACGCAGGGCGCCTGTCCACTGGTCGGTATTGGCAGCATCGTAACGCATGTAGGTGAGTTCCGGCGTGACGACCAGATCCTTGACCGGACGCCAGGCCAGGTTCGTCGTCGCCTGCAGAATGCCGCTGTCGGTATAGGCGACCATCGTGGTGTTCTGCAGCTTCGGTGTGAAAGTGTAGCTGAAGCCGGTCCAGAAGGCCCAGTCACCCCATCCGCAGTCCGCGCCATTCTTCGGGCAAGCCGCCGCATTGGTGTTGAGGAAGGATCCGGCATATTTGTTCAGCTTGTCACCATCCGTATTCCAGCCACCCATGAAGAACGGCTTGAATGCACCGAAGTCGCCATCGATACGCGCCTTGATGGCACCTTCCTCGACGACGGAATCATAGCCGCCGACGATCCTGAACTGGAACATGCTGCCCTTATAGCCGGCACCAGCCACGACGTCCGGAGCATAGTGATCAGCCTTTCCGGTCTGCCATTCGCCGCGATAGGAAGAGCTGGTTGCCGAGGAATTGGAATCTTCCAGCGACACCAGTGCGGTAAAGCCGTTGCCGGAATCATATTTGTAGGTGAGTTGGTTCAGCTCCTTCGGACCTTCATAGACGACCTCGTCGTTTATAAGACTGGTCGTGTAGCCCATGTACATCGTATATTGGGAGTCGAGCTTGCCAACGGTGAAGCCACCGAGGCTGATATTGGCAAACAACAGCCGGGCGTTGGTCGTGCCGCCATCCTGCCAATCCCACCGGTAAACGGTGTTGGTCTTGAGCGGACCATATTCCGTATCGGTCGCGGTATCGAAGGAAAGCTCCGCGCGGGTATGCCATTGCGTGCCGATGTTGCTTGCCGCGTTCCTCGGATCCTTCCAATAGCCCTCGGTGCGGACCTTGCCGCCGACCTTCAGACAGGTTTCGGTGCCGGGAATGAAGAAATATCCCGCGCCAAAAGCATCGCAAATGCGGACATATTCCAGCGGTTCCGGCTCGGCGGCCAGGATGGCGTCAGCCGCCTGCGCTCCCGAGACGGCGGCCAGGGCAGCAGCGGAACCGAGAAGAAGACTTCTGATATTCATAGATCACTCCAATCCAGTAGCGATTGGGCTTGAGTCATCGCGCCGAAAATTCGACGTTCCCTACCCCATTCCCGTTTTGACGATCCCCACGATTGCGTCACACGCCCATTCGGGCGCGTGTGGCGCCGGGATGGCGTTACTCCCCGAGCACCGCCACGGCGTCGATGTAGGCGCTTAGGTTTTGCACAACAAGATTTTGAACAATGGAATTTTCGCAGCTTCGTACCGAAACGCCGCCGCGTTGCAGAAACATCACGTCACACGTCCTTCACGAAAGTGTCGTGAATGGATTGTCTTTGAAAATCTTTGTTGTTTGTTTGGTGCCGAATGGCGACCAGACGGATTATCGGTGCCGTTCGATCCGCACCGGCAGGCGAAGCGCTCCAACCGATGTCTTGACGGGGCGATGGTGAGCCGTATCCAGCCGCTTGTGCTCGAGATAATAGGCATAGGCAAACTGCAGGACAATGCCGACGACGACATAGGCGGCGCCGACGGCCGGATCCTTCTCGGTAACATAGAGAATGACCTGCCCCGCCATGGCGAGGATGGTGCCGGCAACGAAGATGCTGAGGGAATGCCGCCCGAGGATCACTAGCGGATGGTCGGCCGGCCGCCGCAACGCACGCGAGACCGATGGTATGCAGATGATGAGATAGGCGAGCGCCAGCACATGCAGAAGCCGCGGCAGGGACAGGAAGGTCTTGTCGAAACCGGTAATGACCGGGGGCAGGCCGAACGCGGCCAAGTGGTCGCCTAGCACCCAGAGCTTGTCGGTGACCCAGATGAAGGACAGCATGACATAGGCAAGCGACAGCGCGAACAGGATCGGGTTATAGGCAATCCGACCACCGCGTTTCACATGCATGACGGCAACGAAGCCGATGACGAACAGGAACTGCCAGGAAAGCGGGTTCAGGAACCAGAAGCCGTCGAGCAGCGTCGTATGCGGCGCGATCTGATAGATGCCGGCCAGCAGCCAGACGCCGGCGGAAGCCAGCAGCAGAAACAGCGGACTTCTCGCCTCCACCACCAGCATCAGCGGCAGCATCAGGAACAGCGCCCCATACATCGGCAGGATATTGTTATAGCCGATCTGATGGCCGAGCAGCAGCAGGGCTTGAATGCCACGCGCCGGATTCATCAGCACCGCGAGGATGTTCACCTCGCAAAGCAGACCCACCTGCCGAAAGATCCAGGCGCCGGAGATGAACAGCACCAGCGTGATGAAGGTGGTGATCATATGCGCCGTATAGAGCGTGAAGGCGCGCTTGACCGCCTTCCAGGCTGTCAGGAGCCGATTGCCGGGCTTGAAGCGCGTGCCATAGGCGAGGCCGACCGAGATGCCGGAGATCAGCACGAAGGCTTCGGCGCCATCGGAGAAGCCGAAATTCTTCGTCGTCAGATGCTCGAAGAACTGGCCGGGAACATGGTTGATGAAGATCGTGATCAGGGCCAAAGCCCTTAGAACATCCAGCCTCGTATCGCGCCCCGTCGACATCTTCGGCGAGCCGCTGGCGCTTCCCGACCGTGTGTCGATATGTGCCCTGATGTTCATGAACATCTCCTGTTCCGGCATTCAAATGCGGATAGGGCCAAAGAGTTCCCTCTTTGGCCCTATCGATCAATGCAAAACAGTGCACAAAAGCGTTACTGTTCGATTGGATAGCCCTCTTCGGGATTAGCAAGCGCCCTATCATTCACTGCGACTGAGTATCCGCTCGCATCGGGCGCTTTTGAGACGGAAATGCGGTATTTTCCGCTCGGTAGATCGAGGTCCGCCGCAAAGCCATCCCACGTCGACGGCAGCGCCGGCTTGACATAAAGGTAGCCATTCTTGACGCGGATGCCGAGAATGCCCTCGATCGCCACGCGATAGAACCAGCCGGCCGAGCCCGTATACCAGGTCCAACCGCCACGACCGGTCAATTGCCCCTCGCCATAGACGTCGGCGGCAATGACGTAAGGCTCGACGCGGTAGGTATCGGCCTGATCGCGATCAAGTGCGTGGTTGACCGGGTTCAGCATCTCGAAGCAATGCCAGGCATCGTCGCCACGGTTCATTTCCGCCAGCGCCATGACCACCCAGGTGGCGGCATGGGTATATTGGCCGCCGTTTTCGCGGACACCCGGCGGATAGGACTTGATGTAGCCCGGATCGCGCGCCGACTTGGAGAAGGGCGGCGTGAACAGCCGGATCATCCGGTTGTCGTCGTCGACCAGCTTTTCAAGAACGGCGTTCATCGCCGTCTCGCCGCGCTTGGGGTCGCCCTCGCCGGAGAGAATGTTCCACGACTGCGCGATCGAATCGATCTGGCATTCGAAATTCTCGCTGGAGCCGAGCGGGCTGCCGTCGTCGAAATAACCACGGCGATAATGGTTGCCGTCCCAGCCCGCCGTTTCCAGCGACTTGCGCAATTCGGGCAGATGCTTGGTCCAGCGCTCGACGCGCTCCTTGTCGCCGCGTGCTTCCGCATAGGGCAGGAAGGCGGTGAGCGTGCCGGCGAGGAACCAACCGAGCCAGACGCTTTCGCCACGGCCCTGAATGCCGACGCGGTTCATGCCGTCGTTCCAGTCGCCGCCGAGGATCAGCGGCAGGCCGTTGCCGCCCTTGCGCTTGATGGCAAGATCGAGCGCCAGCGCCGCATGCTCGTAGACGCTGACCTTATCCTGCGACACCGTCGGCTGGTAGAAGGCGTCGTGCGTGCCGGGCATGAGGGCAGCACCCTCGACGAAGGCAAGTTCTTCGTCCAGCAGCGACTTGTCGCCCGTCACCGTGCAATACTGGTTGATCGCATAGGCAAGCCAGACGACGTCGTCCGAAATATGCGTACGCACGCCTGCGCCGCTGCCCGGCAGCCACCAATGTTGCACGTCGCCTTCGCGGAACTGGCGCTGGGCCGCGTTGACGATCTGCTTGCGCGCAAGTTCCGGCGCATGCATCAGGAAGGCCAGCGTATCCTGCAGCTGGTCGCGGAAGCCGAAGGCGCCCGAGGCCTGGTAGAAGGCGGTGCGCGCCATGATACGGCAGCCGAGGCTCTGATAGGGAAGCCAGGCGTTGATCATGTTGTTCATCGCCTTGTCCGGCGTCGAGATCTGCAGGCGGCCGGTAAAGCCGTCCCAGAAGCCGCGGGTCGCCGACAGCACGGTCTCGAAATCCGCCTTGCGGATCTCGGAGACCAATGCGCGAGCCTCTTCGAGAGAGGCGGTGTCGCCCATGTAGAAGCAGATATCCTTCTCTTCACCCGCGCCGATGCTCAGGTCGAAGGCAAGTGCCGCGCAGGGATCGCCGTCGAGATCAGTGGAGTTGGAGAGGACGGCACCGGAGATAACCGCTTCCGGCATCTGCACCGTGCCGTGACGGCCGATGAATTCGCGGCGGCTAGCCGAGAAGCTCGAATGCGCCTCGCTTGCCGCCATGAAGGCGACCCGCTTGGAATAATCGATGCTGTAGGGATTGTTGGCAAACAGCGCACCCGTCTCCTCGTCCAGCGACGAGAGGATGAAGGGCTTGGTCTTATGCGGATTGATGCCGAGCACCCATTCCGCATAATTATAAAGCCGCAGCCGCCGGGTGCCCTTGCCCTTGTTGCTGACCCGCAGGCGGAAGACCTTCACGGGACGCTCGCGGTCGACCGTCTGCGTCAGTTCCAGCCCGATGCCGTTCTCTTCGCTCGAGAACACCGAATAGCCGAGGCCGTGGCGGGTCTCGTATTGCACCTTCGGATTGCGCGACAGGCCGGCATAGGGGGTCATGACCGTATTGCTGTCGAGATCGGTCACATAAAGCGCCTCACCCGGACGGTTGATGACCATGTCGTTTGTCCATGGGGTCAACTGATAGTCGCGAGAATTGTGGCTCCAGGTGAAACCGCCACCTTCGGCGGGCACATGAAAACCGAAACGCTCGTTGGTGATGACGTTGATCCACGGATGCGGCGTCGACTGGCCGCCGGCAAGCCGGACGACATATTCGCGACCGTTTTCGGCAAAGCCGCCATAACCGTTCCAGAAGTCGAGATCGGCCTGTGCTCCGAGTTCCGTCGCAACAAACACCGATTCCTGCGGCGCGAGCGCCACGGCACGGCGATCGACCGAAGCCTCATCGCCCTGCGGCGTCGAACCGAACAGCGTGGCCGCGCGGGCGATCTGGTCGACCAGCTTGCCGTTACGCGCATGGAAGACGACGCGCGAAGCGGCGAGGATCTGCTGGTAGGTCTCGTTTTCGATCAGATCCTTGCGCACCGCGAAGATGTGCTGGCGCAGCCCATCCCCCTGGTTGTGACGGATATGATCCGCAAGCGCATCCAGCTGATGCTGCATCGCCTGCGCATGCTCGGCGGCGCATTCGTTGAGGATCACCAGATCGGCGGCAATACCGCGCGAGCGCAGATACTCTCCGGCACTCAGCGCTTCCTTGGCGATTTCGATGTCGATTTCGTCATTGATGCGCAGCGTGAAGATCGGGAAATCGCCCGAGATGGTCACCGGCCAAAGCGCCGACTGCGAATGCAGGCCGGCAAGGACGGTGGCGCTGTCGGCGCGCAGATGCATGTCGGGATAGACGAGATAGCGGGCAAGCTTCTGGAAAGCGGCCGCCTGCTGCGAGGAAACGCCGACATGGCGCATCTGCATCTGCGTACGCGTCCAGGCCTGTGTCAACTCGGCTGCGAAAGCATCCGGATTGCGGTAGCGATCGACCGCTTTGTCGACCTCTTCCCGGTTTGGCGCTGCGATCGTCCAGAAGATCACACTGACCTTCTTGCCGGCCGGCACGCGCACGACGCGGCGCAGCGACAGGCAGGCATCCATCGTGAAGCCTTGCGTGCCCGAGAGCGTCGCGCCCGGATCGAAGGCGGCGGCTTCGGCAAGCGTGCGGCCACGGCCGAGGAACTTGCGGCGATCCGTCTCGAATTCCGTCGGGCGCTCCGAGCCGGCATTGTCGACGACCAGATGCGCGATCGCCATGTCCGGTTCGTTATACTCGCGCTTGTTGCGCTCGGCGCGGAGCACGTCACCGCTACTACCGACTTCGGTGCGAACGAACATGCGCGCGAAAACTGGATGGCCGGAATCGACGTCGTCGCTGGCAATCGCCGGCTCGAGATAGGAGGTCACTTCGATGAAGCGGTCTTCCGAACCCATGTTGAGCAGCGTGACGCGGCGGCCTTCGGCATCGTTTTCGGTGGCGACGATGCATTCGACCTCACTGGTGAAGTCGCCGATGGTCTTGCTGTATTCCGCCTTTTCGTCGCTGAAGGCGACCTTGACCTTTTCGCCTTCGATGCTGCGCGGCTCCGCGGTCGCCGACCACCATTGGCCGGATGTGGTATCGCGCAGGAAGATGAAAGTGCCCCAGCGGTCTTCCGTCGGATCGGGCCGCCAGCGCGACACGGACAGGCCGTTCCAGCGCGAATAGCCGGCGCCGGTCGCCGTCAGCATGACGGAGTAATGGCCGTTGGACAGGAAGGCGAGTTCGCGGTCCTGCGTGGCCGGATCGGCGATCTTGCGGATCTCCGGACGCAGCATGTCTTCCTGGATATTGGCCGGCTGATCACTTTCGTGCTTGGCGGCCATGACCGGAATATCGCGCGGCGCCTTTTCCTGCAGCAGCAGTTCGGCCGCTTCGATCACCGGATCGGCGTGGAAGAGTTCGCGCAGGCGGCCGTTGAAGGCAACGTTGGCAATAGCGGCAATCGACATGCCATGGTGGTGGGCATAGTAGTTGAAGACCACCGCGCATTTCTTGCCTTCGGGAACGCGGGTCGGCGTGAAGTCGACGGCATCATGGAAACCATAGATGCCGAGAGCGCCGACCTTGCGCAGCTTCTGCAGGTTTTCGAGCGCCGCTTCCGGCCGGTACTGGCTGGCGAGGATGGAGGCATAGGGCGCGATGACCGCATTCTGGCCGAGGCCACGCTTCAGGCCGAGCGAGGGCACGCCGAAGTTAGTGTACTGATATTGCATCTGATGGTCGCGGGCGTTGAAGGCCGCTTCCGAAATGCCCCAGGGGATGCCGGCGCCGAGACGCTTGGCGTAGTTCATCTGTTCCTGGACGATCAGATTATTGGTCTGGTTGAGAATACCGCCCTGACGCTCCTGCATGACGAGCGGCGGCATCAGATATTCGAACATCGAGCCGGACCAGGAGACCAGCGCACCGCGCGAGCCCACAGGTACGACCTGACGGCCGAGGCGATACCAATGCTCCGTCGGCAGGTCGCCCTTGGCGATGGCGAACAGGCTGGTAAGGCGGGCTTCCGACGCCAGCAAGTCGTAGCAGGCGGCATCGAGCTCGTTGGTTTCCACACGGAAGCCGATGGAGAGCAGGCGCCGTTCCGGACGATAGAGGAAGGCGAATTCCATGCCGAAGGCAGTTTCGCGCATGCGGTCGCGCAGCTTTGCCAGGCGCTGGCGCAATGCGTCGACATTGGCGAGATCGAAGACGCTGTCGGCGATATGGCCTTCGCAGACCTTCACCAGCGATTGCGACCAGGTGAGCACCTCGCCGCTCTGCGGCGACTTGACCTCGTGGTCGAGGTTGGCGGCAAGCTTCTCGATGTCATGCGCCAGGACCGAAAGGTTGATGATGCGGATCGAGGCAAACTCATGCTCGCGCTTGACTGCGGCCAGCGCATTCTGGAAGCCGACGATGCGCTCTTCCAGGCGATGACGCAGCGGGCGCACGGTCTTGCGGTCATCAGGAAGCTCGGCAAGTATTTCGCCGAGGATGCCGGCGACATCGCCGATGCCGTCGAGATTGCCTTGCATGTGCGCGGAAGGAGCTTCCGCCCAGATGCGGCAGGCCGAGGACACGGCGATGAGATGGCCGGCGAAATTGCCGCTGTCGACCGCCGAGACGTAGCGCGCGCCCATCGGCTTCAGCGTATCGGTATGATACCAGTTGCAGAGATGGCCACGGAACTTTTCGAGCTTCTCGACCGTCGCCATGGTCTTTTCCATGCGATCGATGGTTTCCTCGAAGGAAATCCAGCCGAAATGGCGGGCCGAGATAATCGAGAGCAAGTAGACGCCGATATTGGTCGGCGAGGTGCGCGATGCCACGACCGGATGCGGCGTCTGCTGCACGTTGTCCGGCGGCAGATGGTTTTGCTGCTCGACCACGAAGGTGTCGAAATAGCGCCAGGTGCGCCGCGCGATCTTGCGCAGCTCCGACGAGACGCTTTCCGGTACTTCGAGCTTGTCCTCGGTTTCCGCCGTTTGGCTGACATACCAGGCGATCGCCGGCGACAGGACCCAGAGCAGCGCAAAGGGAATGCCGACGAGGAAAGCATTGTCGCCCGACAGCGACGCGAAGGCGAGCGCCAGCAACGCCAGCACCGGTGCATGCCACATGACGCGGTAATGACCGAGAATGGTGGTCTGCGCCGCGGCCTGAGCGCTGGCAGCGGTGCGCCATTGCAGCATCAGCTTACGGCTGACGAAGGCGCGGTAGAGCGAACGCCCGATGGCGTCGGCCATGATGCAGGCGCCGTCTGCGATGAAGACGATGCGCAGCGCCACCTGCGCGTTGGCGGCGCGGATATCCGTCCAGACCGTATAGAGATGGGCGCGGGCGACGATATCGCTGGTGCGCGGAATGATGCCGTTGATCAAGGACAAGGTCGGCGCCACGAACAGGCAGAAAATCAGCAGGATCTGCCAGATCAGGGCAGCGAACGGCCCCATAAAGTACCAGCCGAGAACCGAGGCGAAGAACCAGGCGATCGGCGTCAGCGAGCGACGCAGATTGTCCATCATCTTCCAGCGGCCGAGACCGGTGACGCCGCGCTTCGGATTGAAGAGGTAAGGAAGGAGCTGCCAGTCGCCACGCGCCCAGCGATGCTGGCGCGAAACTTCGACTTCGTAGCGGATCGGGAAGTCTTCCACGAGCTCACAGTCGGTCACCAGCGCGCAACGCGCCATCGAGCCTTCGAGCAGATCGTGGCTGAGAACGGCGTTCTCGTCGATCTTGCCCTTCAGCGAGGCCTCAAAGGCATCAATATGATAGAGGCCCTTGCCGGTAAACGTGCCTTCCTCGACCAGATCCTGATAGACGTCGGAAACGGCGAAGACATAGGGGTCGAGACCGCGATTGACGGAGAAAACGCGCTGGAACACCGAGGCGTCCTTGCCCGTCGTCAGCGACGGGGTGACGCGCGGCTGCAAGACGCCGTAGCCGCGAACGACACGCTTGGTCTCGGGGTCGAAGACCGGCCGGTTGATCGGATGATGCAGCTTGCCGACGAGCTTCGTGACCGTATCGCGCACCAGGCGCGTGTCGGAATCGAGCGTCATGACGTATTTCACGTCCTTCGGCACGGTATTGGCGCCGGGCAGGAAGGTCGTGTCGCGGTCGCCGCGCAGGAGCAGGTTCAGCTCGTGCAGCTTGCCGCGCTTGCGCTCCCAGCCCATCCAGGAGCCTTCGGCGGGATTATAGAGGCGGCGGCGATGCAGGAGATAGAAGCGCTGCGTGCCGTCCTCGGCGTAGCGGGCCGCAAGGTTGGCGACTTCGCGGCGAGCATAGTCGAGGATTTCCAGATCGCGTTCGCTCTCTTCCTCCTGGCTGTCCGGCCAATCGCTGAGCAGCGCATAATAGACTTCGCCGCGCGGATTGGCGAGGTAATGGACTTCGAGATTGCGCACGAGTTCATCGACGCTGTCGCGGTTGCCGATCAGCGTCGGCACGACGACCAGCGTGCGGGCCTCTTCCGGAATGCCTTCCTTGAACTCATAGCCGACGAGGCGCGCCGGCGTCAGGTACATGGTGACCACGAAATTGAACAGGCCCGTCGCCCCTTCGGACGCCGGCAGCGAAAACATCAGCAGCATGAGAATGGTTTCAGCCCAGCCCATGCCGGCCTGAATCATGAAATAGCCGACGGCAGCCAGTGCAAGGGCTGTCAAAAACATCACGGGCGCTGCGATCGCCAGCCAGTTGAGCTTGCGCCACTGGCGCACGAAGCGCGCCGACAAGAAGGGGCGATAGCCGATCGCCTTTTCCAGCTTTTCCGTCTGCTGGCCCATGATGTAGTCGCCGATATTCGGCTCTTGCGGCTGCGGTTCGCCCGAAGCCTTGGCCGCTTCCGTCATCGCCATGGCGACCTGGGCGATCTCCATCTCGGTCTTCTTGGAGCGACGGGCAAGCTTTTCGATGCGGCGGCGATAGCTGTTGCGCGAGCCGGGATCGAGCTTGGCGTAGTCGGTCTCGTCCCAAAGCAGCTTGTCAACCGCGCTCACCTCTTCGACCCAGACCGACCAGTCGGTATCGTCGATCAGGCGCAGGCTCTTGATGATGTTGCCCATCGTCACATTGCCGGACGACAGCCGGTTATGCTCGGCCATCATGACGCTTTCGGCGTCCGTGCCGGCATCCGCCATGCGCTTTTCCATCCAGGTGACGGCGAGACCCGAGGTGTGCGAGCCGTCACGCAGGCGATAGAGGAATTGCGTCGCGAAGGTATTGTCCGACGTATAGGGCTCGAGCGTCTTCAGGAATTCGGTGACCTTGGCATCGTCATTGAGACGGATCAGCTCGTCGACGGCCTCGTTGGCCTTCTTGCGCGTGATGCGGCTCTGTTCGACGCGGCTGGAGATGCGGCGCAAATTGTCGACGAGGATATAGCGCACCAGCGACGGGACAGCCCAGAGCTCGCCGATCTTCAGCATCTCCACGGACTGGAAGCCTTCAACCAGTGCCAGCAGGCCCTGGTTGGACACGGTGCTGTGCGTATGGGCGACATAAAGCCAGGCCAGCGCCATGGTGCGCGGCATGACCATGCCGCCGATGGTGATCGTCTGGAGCTGATCGTAGAACTTCTTCGGGAAGTCGCGGCGGACTTCCTGGATCGCCTCTTCGATGACATAGTGGTTGTCGAGCAGCCATTCGGCGGCCGGCGTGATCGATTCGCCCGCGTCGACATCGGCATTGGCCGAACGATAGACCCGCAGGATCTCCTTCTCGTTCTCCTTATGACGCGCAAAGAAGTCGAAGGGCGCAAAGCCCGGCAGCGTCGTTTTGGCGCCGTTGCGGGCGAAGGTCGCTCCGCATTCGCGTATCTGCTCGTTGGAGAAATAGGTCGCCCGGATCGAATCGTTGTGATCGATCTGCTTAGCTTCAGAATCGCGTAGCGAGACAGTGGAGAGATTTTGAGTCGTCATGGATTCGGGTTCTGGGTCCAAACAGAGTGACAGGCATTATCGCCTTTGATGTCTTTGTCCTGCCCGACACAACCATTCACACATTTGGACCCTTTTGCTTCGCTTCCCGGCGCGCGAAGGGGGTGAATTCGAGGTGGCGGCTTAGAACAAACGATTCAGGCGAAGATTTTCATGGGTCTTCTTCGAGGTCGTGGCGATTTTGCGCCATCATTCGAAACAGGCTTGCCATGAAACTTGAGACGCGGCCGGATGGTTCCGACAGCAGTCCCGGTGTGTCAAAAACAATCGATCAGAGTCACGAGGCATTCTCCTTTGGCTGACTTCTTGCAAACAGGAATCAGGGTATTTCAGACTGAGCCCTCCATATCCCGTGGAAGATGAACTTAAACTGAACTCCCTCAAAAGATTCGCAAATTCGTCTCAAGCGCCGCTTTTCTCCGGATAGGAAATAATCGACAGGAAACGGATCGGCAGACTGACCAGCACTTCCGGGCCATGCGGCGCATCGGCGTCGAAGAACAGGCTGTCGCCGGGCAACATGGCATAGAGCTTGTCGGCGTGGCGATATTTGACCTCGCCTTCCAGCATATAGATCAATTCCAGCCCCGCGTGTTGAAACGCCGGAAAAACATCCGAATCGGCCGTCAGGGTAATGAGATAGGGCTCGACCTGCAGGCCGTTGGACCCGTTGCCGATATGGCCGAGCAGATTGTACTGATGACCGGCGCGCGTCCCCCGCCGCTCCATCTCCAGACCCTCGCCGGCCTTGACGAAGACGGCATTGCGCTTCTCTTCAAATCGCCGGAAGAATGCGGTGACGGGCACGCCGAGCGCCCGCGCCAGGGACTGCAACGTGGTGAGCGACGGCGAGGTATTGCCGTTTTCGATCTTGGACAGCATGCCCAGCGATATGCCGGTGGCCGAGGCGAGATCGGCGCCGGTAATACCGAGCTTCTTGCGATAGGCGCGAACCTCATGGCCGATCGCCATTTCGAGGTTGTTCTCCTTCGCATCACGCAGGGCGTGCGGATCCTGTTTCAGAATTGCCTTCGCATCGTGAGCCCCACTCCGCCTGCTGCTGCGCCCCGCCTCCACCTTGGTCATGCCTCCGCCCCAATCTATTTTTGTATTTTGGCGGAGCTTACTGTTTTAACGAAGCGCATTCCATTGGGCAGGGCAAAATTTCTTTGCCCGGCAAAGTTCTGGTGGCGTGCGGGAAGAAGAATTGCCGTGTGGGAGGAATGAATCTGGAAAGAGGCGGATCAAACCGCCTGTTATAGCCGGCCGGACCCGAGCCTCGGTCCAATGAAATACTACGTCCCTGGGGACAAGCGAGAGAAGAACACTTCAGCCACGACCGGCCAAAACCGGTCGCATCACTCTCGACAGAAATCAGACCACGATGCCGCAAACGATGGCGGCGACGAAAATGAACGCGGCGGAACACAGCGCAACGTTGATCGCGGTGTGAATCTTGTGCCGCGTTGCGGCAGCACGCTTCGAAGCATCGAACCGGTTCACATGCGTATTCGACATACCCAAATTCGCCATGTGTTGCCTCCGTTGATTTTTTATTGTCGCAAGGGACGAGCCCATGCCTGACATTTATATAGTCTCTATCAATTAGGTAGAGATAATTTTCCGTCCAGAGGGCGGCGAGGAGAAAAATAAACCACTGGGGTTCAGGTGGGGCTCGATAATCGGCGAAGCAGAAGCTCAGCAGAGAATGCGGCGAGCCCAGATCAAGGTGCGCTCCACGGCGCTTGATTCAGAAGCCGGGGCCTCGGTTTGACCGATCAGGTGACGGCTCTTTTCTTCCGGCAGAGTGACGGTCAAGACGTCCTCTTCCTTCTCCGGGATCGGCGGATGAAGATAGCCCATGGTCATGCCACCCATGAAAAACATGCCTGCCTCCACTCGTGTACGACCCGGTAAGGATCACGAAAGTTAACCGTCATTAACAACATCATGACAGAAATGCGGCAGGTGTCAATAGTCTATACGATTGGTCGTCTTTTGGGTGGATATCGACAAAAAGTAAAATAATTACAGATGCTTAATCGCGAACAAAACCTTTGCTCGCGATCATCAGATTGCGCGTGTAGTCTTCCTCGACCTTGCCGGCCGCCAGGTCTTTCGCGCTCAGCCGCTCGACGATAGCGCCGTTCTGCATGACCACGAGGCGCTCGCACATATGGGTGACGACGCCGAGATCGTGGCTGACCATGACGAATGTCAGATGGCGATCCCTGCGCACCTGCTCGAGCAGATTGAGCACTTCCGCCTGCACGGAGGCATCCAGCGCCGAGGTCGGCTCATCAAGCAGCAGAATGGACGGCTCGACGATCAGGGCGCGGGCGATTGCCACGCGTTGGCGCTGGCCGCCGGAAAGCTGATGTGGATAACGAAACCGGAAGCCGGTGCCGAGACCGACTTCGTCGAGCGCTCTGGCAATCCGCGTCTCGCTGTCGCCGATGCCATGGATCGCCAGCGGCTCCAGCAGCAACCGGTCGATGGTCTGGCGCGGATGCAGCGAACCGTAGGGGTCCTGAAATACCATCTGGACTTGCCGATAGAACGACTTGGCGCGCTTCGAGCCCTTCAGTGCCGCGCCGTCGATGCGGATTGTGCCGCCGCTGACCGGCGCCAGACCCGCGACGGCCCGCAGCAAGGTGGACTTGCCGGAACCGGACTCGCCGACGAGGCCGAAGGATTCGCCGCGGTTCACATCGATGCTGACCGCATCCAGGGCATAGTAACCGTCATAGACGACGCTGAGGCCGTCAACCGCAAGCGCCGCCGTCATGCCGCCCACTCCGGCTTGCGATCGAGAACCGGCAACGGATGGCGGTTCTCGCCGATCACGGGCATGCAGTTCAAGAGGCCGCGCGTATAGGGATGCTGCGCATTGTTAAGCTCGGAGGCTTTCAGTTCCTCGACGATCTTGCCGGCATACATGACAATCACTCGGTCACAGAAGGAGGAGACCAGCCGCAGATCGTGCGACACGAAAATCAGCCCCATGCCGCGCTCCGACACCAGTTTGTCCATGATTCGGAGCACATCGAGCTGCACGGTAACGTCCAGCGCCGAGGTCGGCTCGTCGGCGATCAGCAGTTCCGGCCCGGCGATCAGCATCATCGCAATCATCACGCGCTGGCCCATGCCACCGGAGACTTCATGCGGATGTAGGTCGTAGACACGCTTCGGATCGCGGATTTGCACGGCCTCCAGCATGGCCAAGGCGCGGTCGCGCGCTTCTCCCCTGCCGACCTTTTCGTGCGTGCGCAACGTCTCGGTGATCTGCTTGCCGATGGGCATCACCGGGTCCAGCGAATATTTCGGATCCTGCAGCACCATGGCGATGCGTTTGCCGCGCAGCGACCGGCGCTCCTTGGCCGAGATCGACAACAAATCGATGCCGCTGAAATTCAGCCTGTCGGCGCTGACGAGCGCGTGCGGCGGTGTCAGCCCCATGATGGCGCGGCCGGTCTGCGATTTGCCGGAGCCGCTCTCACCAACGATGCCGAGCCGCTCGCGACCGAGCGTGAAGGAGACGCCGCGCACCGCCTCGATGACGCCAGTGCGAGTGGGATAACGAACTCTGAGGTTCTCGACCGTCAGCATCGTCGTCATTGTCCGCTCTCCTTCGGATCAAGCGCATCGCGCAGGCCGTCGCCGAGCAGGTTGAAGCCGAGGCTGACGATCAGGATGGCGATGCCGGGCATAGCCGCCACCCACCATTGGTCGAGATAATATTTGAAGCCGCTGGCGATCATCACGCCCCATTCCGGTAGTGGCGGCTGCGCGCCAAGGCCGAGAAAGCCGAGGCCGGCGGCCGTCAGGATGACGCCGGCCATGTCGAGCGTGACGCGCACGATCAACGAGGAAATGCAGAGCGGCATGACATGGCGGAAGATGATGCGCAGCGGCGAGGCGCCCATCAGCTGCACGGCGGCAATATAGTCCGAGCGCCGCACCGTCATCGTCTCGGCCCGCGCCAGACGCGCATAGGGCGGCCAGGAGGTGATGGCGATGGCAATGATGGCGTTTTCGATGCCTGCCCCGAGCGCGCCGGCGAAGGCGAGCGCCAACACCAGTTTCGGGAAGGCGAGGAAGATGTCGGTGATCCGCATCAGCGCGGTATCGACCCAGCCGCCCAGATAGCCGGCGACCATGCCGATGATCAGCCCGATCGGCGCGGAAATGATCGCGACGAGCACGACGATATAGAGCGTCCATCGCGACCCGTAGATCAACCGCGAAAGGATATCGCGGCCAAGATCATCGGTGCCGAGGAGATAGCCCGGGGTGCCCGGTGGCTTCAGATAGGCGTTGGTGAGATCGCCGATCACGGGCGAATGCGGGGCGATGACATCGGCAAGGGCGGCGATCAGCGCCAGCGCGAGGATAATCAGCAGCCCGACGACAGCAAGGTGATTGGCGGAGAACTGCCGCCAGGTGACATAGGCGCGCCCGAGCCTTGCCTGCCGGCGCGACTGCGGCCGGTCCGACAGCAGCCAGTCACGCCAGCTAATTTGCGTGGTCCCAGCCGTCATTTACGTCGCGTCCTTGGATCGAGGGTCCGATACAGCAGATCGGACAGCAGGTTGATGCCGATAAAAACCGTGCCGATGACGATGGTGCCGCCAAGCACGGCGTTCATGTCGGCATTGCGCAGCGAACTGGTGATATAAAAGCCGATACCCGGCCAGGAGAACACGATCTCCGTCAGCACCGATCCCTCCAGCAGCGAGGCATAGGAGAGCGCGATCACCGTGATCAGCGGCACGGCGGCGCTGCGCAGCGCATGCCCCCAGATCACCCGCGTTTCCGATAGGCCCTTGGCGCGGGCAGCGACGATATATTCCTGACCCAGTTCGTTCAGCATGAAGCTGCGCGTCATGCGGCTGATATAGGCAAGCGACAAATAGCCGAGCAGCGAAGCGGGCAGGATGATGTGGCGGAACACGTCCCAGAACACGTCCCACTGCCCCTGCATGGCGCTATCCAGCAGGTAAAAGCCGGTGACCGGCGTGAAGGTATATTCGTAGGCAATGTCGATGCGGCCGGGATAGGCCACCCAGCGCAGCTGTGCATAAAAGATGACGAGCGTCACCATCGCCAGCCAAAAGACCGGCACCGAATAGCCAACGAGACCAATGACGCGGACGATCTGGTCGATGAAACTGTTGCGGCGCACGGCGGCAAGCACGCCGAAAGGAACCCCGAAAACCGCGCCGATGATCGTGCCGACGGTCGCAAGCTCCATCGTCGCCGGAAAGACGCGCCGGATATCGTCCATCACCGGATTGGTCGTCAGCACCGAGGTGCCGAAATCGCCGGTGAGCGCGCTCACCAGATAGAAGTAGAACTGCTGATAGAGCGGCTGGTCGAGATGCATTTCGCGGCGCAGGCGTTCGATCACCTGCGCAGGCGCATGGTCGCCGGCAATCGCCAGCGCCGGATCGATCGGGATCACCCGTCCGATGAAGAAGGTGACGGCCAGAAGGCCGAGATAGGTCGTGACGGCGACGACCAGGAAGCGCAAGACGCCCATTAGAATGGGCGCGGTACGGCCCTTCTTGGGCCGCACCTCCATTTTCCGTTCGACGGTGCTCAAAGAACTAATCCTGCCGGATTACTACTTCGAGATCGGCCATACGAAATTCGTGTCGAAGCTTGGACCGAGCTTGAAATCCTTCACGTCCTTGCGATAGCCGGCCACTTCCGTCTGCTGATAGAGGAAGATGAAGGGGCTGGCTTCCAGGTACTTCTTCTGGATATCCTGATACATGGCAGCGCGCTTGGCGGTATCGACCTCGAACAGGGCGGCCTTTGTTTCCTTGTCGAGTTCCGGCGTCGTCCAGGTATTACGCCAAGCAAGCGTCTTGTTCGTGCCGGCGTCGGAGTTGTCAGGATTGTTCGTGAACGTATCGGCGTTGGAATGGGGATCCCAATAGTCGTTGCCCCACTGACCGTAATAAATGTCGTGATTGCGGGCGCGATACTTGGTCAGCTTCTGCTTGCCATCACCGGGGATGATCTCCACCTTGATGCCGGCCTGGCCGAGCGTCTGCTGGATCGTGGTGGCGATGCCGGTATCCGGCTCGATGCTGCGTGCGTCCATGGTGACGGTGAAGCCGTCCGGCAGGCCGGCCTTGGCCAGCAATTCCTTCGCCTTGGCGACATCCAGCTTGAACGGATTTTCGTCCAGCGCGCCGAGCAGGCCCTTCGGCTCGAAAGTCTGGTGGATTTCGCCAATCCCCTTGATCAGCGTCTTGCCGATGGCGTCATAGTCGACCAGGTACTTGAAAGCCTGCTGCACTTCCGGCTTGGCAAGGTTTGGGTTCTTCTGGTTGAGGCTGATGTAATAGATCGTACCCTTCGGCGCACTGGTCGAGGCAAGCTGCGCGTTCTTCTCGACGGCGGCGAGATCGTTCGGCGACAGGTTGCGGGCAATGTCGATATCGCCGTTCTCCAGCGCCAGGCGCTGCGCCGAGCTTTCCTTCATAAAGCGGTAAATGACGCGGGCAAGCTTCGGCTTGTCGCCGTAGTAACTTTCATTACGCTCGAGAACCACGGCCTCGTTGGCGCGCCATTCGCGCAGCTTGAATGGTCCTGAGCCGGCAAAGCCGGTCTTCAGCCAGCTATTGCCGAAGTCGTTGTCATACTTGAAATCCGCCGTCGGCGTCGCCGGCTTGACGTGTTGCAGAACCAGCTTCTTGTCGACCACATTCGCGACGGTGGCCGTCAGGCAGTTCAGCACGAAGCTCGGTGCGTAAGGCTTGTCGACGGTGAAGACGAAGGTGTTCGGATCGGTCGCCTTGGCCTTTTCCGTGACGTTGTCGCCGGTGAGGCCGAACTGGCTGAGAATGAAGGCCGGGCTCTTGTCGAGCTTGACAACACGCTCGAAGGACCATGCAACATCCTCGGCGGTAATCGGATTGCCGGAGGCGAATTTCAGGCCGGGCTTCAGCTTGAACGTATAGGTCAGATGATCGTCGGAGACCGACCAGCTCTCGGCAAGATCGCCCTGGATCTTGGAGGTATCCTTGATATCGAGGCGGACGAGCAGGCTGTAGGTGTTGCCGGTGATTTCGGCAGTGGAGAGCTCGTAGGCCTCAGCCGGGTCCATGCTGAGGATGTCGTCGAAGGCGAAACCCTCGACCAGCGTATCCTTCGGCGTTTCAGCAAAGGCGCTCGGCGCAGCCATCAGCAAAATCGAGAGAGCCGCGCCGGCCGAAAGGGCGCGGAAGCTGCGGTTCATCCTGGTCATCATCATATTTTCGTTCCCTTATTTGGACTTTTATCAGTCTGATTATGCACGCGGCGCGCTGCCCTCTCCCCAGGCGGACGCCAGAATACGAAGCCAGTTCTCCCTGCACAGCTTCGCAAGATCGGCCTCACCATAGCCAACGTTCCGGAGCGCAGCAATCAGCTTTTGATTGCCGGCGGCATCGCCGATATCCGCCGGAATCGTCGCCCCGTCGAAGTCCGATCCAAGGCCGACGCAATCGATGCCGACGCGTTTGATGAGATGGTCGAGATGACGGATCATCACCTCGATCGGCGTGTCGGCATCGGAGCGACCGTCCTCGCGCAGCATGGCGGTCGCATAGTTGAGGCCGACGATCCCACGGCTCTCCTTGATGGCGTCGAGCTGCTTGTCGGTGAGGTTGCGCGCGACCGGGGTCAGCGCATGGGCATTGGAATGGCTGGCGACCAGCGGCTGGTCCGATGTCTTCGCCACATCCCAGAAACCCTTTTCAGTGATATGGGCGAGATCGATGACGATGCCGAGCCTATTGCATGCGCGCACCAGCGCGAAACCTGCATCCGTCAGGCCAGGACCGGTATCCGGCGAACTTGGATAGGCGAAGGGCACGCCATGGGCAAACACATTGTTGCGGCTCCATACGGGACCGAGCGAGCGCAGACCGGCAGCATAGAAGGTCTCGAGCGCGACGAGATCCGCGTCGATCGCCTCGCAGCCTTCCATGTGCATGACGGCGGCGAAAATGCCCTTTTCCATGCTGTCGCGGATGTCTGCGGTCGACCGGCAAAGCTTCCAGGCGCCGGCGCGGTCGAGCTTGAGTGCAATCGCCGCCATTTCCAATGCGATATCGAGCGACGGCGCCCGCTCCAGCGGTGCGGCGAGCGGCGTCGAATAGTGGCCGTTGCGGTCGGGTTCGGCAAAGACGAGATGGCCGGAAGGGATATAGATGGCACAAAGCCCGCCGGCGAGACCACCGGCCTTGGCACGAGGCGCATCGATATGGCCGATCGATATCCCATTCTTAAATTCGGCGACCGGATCGGCGCCTTCGTTTGTATGATGCCAGAGCCTCAGCAGAACGTCGTTGTGGCCATCGAATACGGATTGCATCGTCTATCCTGGATAAAGCGCTCGAACGAGCGGAGGGAAAGCGGCCAGAATAGAAAAGATGACAGAATTCGCCATCCCTAAATGAAAAAAATCTTCATGGGCATGAAGGGTGCGGGCAGACTGGAAGCGGGAGCAAAGGTCAGAGGCAACCGCGTTGCTTCAATCAGAAATTTTGCGACAGCGCTTGCCAAGCATTTGGTCTTGTGGATTGCTCCCTGGAAATAGTTGGGAGCATCACATGTCTATCGAACACTGGCTTGCCTTTGTCGCCGCATCCGCCGTGCTGCTGGCGATCCCCGGACCGACAATCCTTCTCGTCATATCCTATGCGCTCGGGCATGGCCGCAAGGCGACCACAGCCACCGTTGCAGGGGTCGCGCTCGGCGACTTCACGGCAATGACCGCTTCCATGCTGGGCCTTGGCGCATTGCTGGCCGCATCGGCTGCGATCTTCACCGGGCTCAAGTGGATCGGCGCGGCATATCTCATCTATCTCGGCATCAAGCTCTGGCGCGTGCCGGTCTCCGACAGATCCGCTGATGCGGAAGATGCCGAGACGGCTAAAGAGCGGCCGTTGCGAATTTTCCTGCACACCTATGCAGTTACCGCGCTCAATCCGAAGAGCATCATTTTCTTCGTCGCCTTTCTTCCGCAATTTCTCGATACCTCGAAGCCCATCGCTTTTCAGATGATCGTCTTTGAGGTGACATTCCTGGCGCTGGCGACATTGAATGCCACCACCTATGGTCTCATGGCCTCGATGGCCCGAAAGACGATCCGTAAGCCAAGCGTGCAACGCCTGGTCAATCGGACTGGCGGAACGCTGATGATTGGCGCCGGTCTGCTCGCAGCGGGATGGAAAAAGGCCGCGGTTTGATGGCCACAAATGTTTTCTGGTGTCCGCAGCAAGTTTGGACTTGCGACGGACCTTCGAAGCCTTCAGCATACGGCAAAAAAGATCAGAGCAGTGGTTGCCACCGTCGGAAAACTCTGGCTTCCGGCGGTCCAGAGTTTGCGGGCGGATCAGACGGAGCCGCATAGTTCAGATTGACTCCCTCATGTCCGCAATGGTAGCCGACAGTAGTCAACAGTTGGGTCAATTCTTCCCAGGATGCAGGTCAAAACTTGACCGCATTGGGATTCTATCACTGCGCAACAGAGAGGATGGCACCCAATTGCAATTATTGTGATCCGGATGGCCGCTTCTTATGGCGATCCGAGGCTCCCAACAGGGCGTCGACCACATCTTGATGATACGCATTTCTGTCGAAGCGGCTGTCGGCTGCCAGTTGCATGAGACCGTTGAAGGCCGCCTTGGCCGGAGGCTTGTTCCCTTCACCACGAAGATAAGCGGACAGGCGATGATAATCGGCTCCAGTCTTGATTTCGAGCGGGTTGCCCGCGCCGATCTTTTTTAACGGCCACCACGACCAACCGATACCGTTCCTTTCTTGCAGTGCGACGGCGCGCGCGTACCAATCGTTGCTGTTCTCGCCGGACTCGCCGTTCCATAGCGGCATGTCATATTGTTCCCGCAACTTCAGGAATGGTTCGATCGACTCCTGCGTCGTGGGGGTCCAGTACTTGTGGAAGCTGAGCGCGGTGTTGCGATCGGCTATGGGCAGCATGCCAAGGTAATTGTTGCCCCAGCAATTGCCCTCAATAATCAGCATATGATTGCTATCGATCGCTCGTATGGCGCGGATGGTGCGTTCATAGAGATCGCGCAGCGGCTCGTTACCGGTTTCTCGGCAGCCACCTTTATCGTTCTTGTCCTGAAAACCCCAATTTGGCTCGTTGAGCAGATCGTAACCCGCAATGGTCGGCTCGTCCTTATAGCGCCGGGCAATCTCGCTCCAAAGTGCGATCATTTTCTCTTGATTGTCGCGACTGTCCCAGAGGGAGGGCTTGTCCGGATCGCGATCGGAAATAGCAGTATCATGACCCTGGCCACCCGGAGCGGCGTGCATGTCGAGGATCAGGAACATGTCGTTGGCCTTCAGCCAGGCGATCAGCGCATCGACGCGCCGAAAGCCCTCTTCGTTCCAGGCGATCCTGCCCGTCGCGTTGCGGCCGGGCGTGCCCTTGATGAACAGGTTCCAATGCATCGGCAGGCGCACGCTATTGAAGCCCCACCCGGCCATTGCGTCGATGTCGGCCTTCGTCACAGCGTTGTCGCGCCAAGACTGATAGAATTGCTCGGTCTTTTTCTCGCCGATGATGCGGGAAATGCGGCTACGAATGATATGCTGCGCCTTCAGATTGGACAGGCCCATCATATAGCCTTCCTGGACCATCCAGCCTCCGAGACCCAGTCCGCGGAAGATCAAGGGATCGCCCTTGCCATCCACGATGTGCTGATGGTCGGCACGAACAAATCCCTGCGCGTGTGTTGACGGAGCAAGCGAGATCAGGCAGGCGATAAGCAGGCCGGTTAGCCAGAGCGGAAAATGCCTCATGAAATTCCAGTCCTTCGAAAGTTTGACACGATGTGGGCATGTTGTGCCGGTTCTGTCACAAACTTTTCTGTAATGGTCGCCACACCGTACACTCCCGAAGTCTGGAGGCGAAATGTCGTGATTTTCGAGAGAGGGCTGGTGATCGCGGATCGTAGAAGGGCTTATTTGCTGCTTTACCGTTATCGGCCGCCGGTTTGCTCCCAGGCTCGGTGATTGTTTTTCACAGATTTTTGTAATGGTGATAGATTTGCGCGAATTGTGAAGGATCTTCACAGCCGGGTTGAGACCAAGTGATCCAGTTTCGCGGGAGCGTTTATGGGTGAATGGCTACGCAAAGTGTGAGGGATTTTCACGGACGGCCTCTGCCTGAGCGCGGTGAACCGTCCGGCTATGCCGCGATCATGGCACGCTACGACCTAATCTTGCCGCCGCCTATACGGATGGCCGCGATCGCCGAGCGACATCACCCGACCTCAACCGAGGCGTGGCTGATGCTGACGCCCCGGTATCGTCCGGAAGCCGCGCTTGGCCCTCATCTGGTTTTTGCCTTCAGATACGAAGGCCTCGATCTCCAGGTGTTGTCGGCTCTGTTCCAGGTTATAGAGCCTGACGAGATCGAGGCTATCATCCGGGCGACGCCGACCGGCGCTTTCGCGCGACGCCTCTGGTTCCTGTACGAGTGGCTGACCGATCGGCAACTCAATGTTCCCGATCCCGGTAAGGTACGGATGGTGCCGATCCTCGATCCAAATCAACAATATGCATTGGATGAAGGCGATCCATCACCGCGGCACAAGGTCTCGAACAATCTTCCGGGCACGCCAGCGTTCTGCCCCCTGGTTCGCCGGACGCCAGATCTCGTCGCATTCTCGCAGAAGGCGCTCGGTGAGCGGGCACGCGAGGCGATAGGTCGCGTCCGTCCCGATCTGGTAGTGCGAGCCGCTGCATTTATCCTGCTCAACGATTCAAAGTCCTCCTTCGCCATCGAAGGGGAGCGGCCATCAGGCCAAAGGGCAGCTCGCTGGGGCCAGGCCATCGCGCAAGCGGGCGTGCGTCCGCTAAGCGTCGACGAACTCGATCGCCTTCAGCGCATCGTCATCGGAGACGCCCGCTTCGTGCGTCTCGGCCTGCGAGATGAAGGCGGTTTCATCGGCGTACATGACCGAGACACTAATATGCCCATCTCGGATCACATCAGCGCACGGCATGAGGATCTAGAAAGCCTAGTCGGCGGTCTGATCGCATTCGCCGACCGCGCCACGCGGGGCGCGATGGACCCAGTAGTGGCAGCGGCATGTCTCGCATTCGGCTTCGTTTACATTCATCCTTACGTGGACGGTAACGGGCGCCTGCATCGCTGGCTGATCCACCATGCGCTTGCCGCCGCCTCCTACAGTCCTCCCGGCCTCGTGTTTCCAGTTAGCGCGGCGATCTTGCGCAACATCGACCGGTACAGAGCAGTGCTGAAGTCCTGGTCCGCGCCGCTACTTCCCTTCATAGAATGGCGTCCGACGGTCTCGGGCAATGTGGAGGTGCTGAACGACACCGCCGCCTTCTACCGCTATTTCGATGCCACAGCGCATACAACTTGACCTTGCCCCCAAGTTTTATCCAGTTTTGAGTTCGCTCCTGCGGTTTTGGGTTGCTGTATTTGGGGCGGTAGCGGCAGGTTGCGGTGCGGAGCCATTTCGGCTGCGCAGCACCGCATCACGTCGCGGGTTGATGGTCTGAGCGAACTCGGCAGGTGTCAGCCAGCCGAGGCCAGAATGCGGTCTGTGATCATTGTAATCGCTTCGCCAGTTTGAAAGCGCTGAGCGAGCATAGGTCAGTGACGAGAAGAGGGTTTCATTCAAGAACTCGTCTCGCAGCCGCCCATTGAAGCTTTCGATGAAGGCATTCTGGATCGGCTTACCGGGCGCGATGTAGTGCCAATCGACCTTGACTCGGTCCGTCCATTGCAGGATCGCGTTGCTGGTGAACTCGCTGCCATTGTCACTGACGATCATCCTGGGCTTGCCGCGCTCCTCGATGATCCGATCCAGCTCACGGGCAACGCGCAGACCGGAAAGAGATGTATCCGCGACGAGCGCCAGGCATTCCCTCGTGCAATCGTCGACGACCGTTAGAACCCGGAACCTGCGTCCATCGGTGAGTTGATCCGACACGAAGTCGAGCGACCAACGATCATTGGTGGCCATCGGGATCAGCATCGGTGCTCGTGTGCCTATCGCTCGCTTGCGACCGCCGCGCTTGCGCACCGTCAGCTTCTCCTCCCGATAGAGCCGGAAGAGCTTCTTGTGGTTCACAAGGTGTCCCTCGCGCCTGAGCAGCACATGAAGGCGTCGATAGCCGAAGCGGCGGCGTTCATGTGCCAACGCCTTCATTCGCTCGCGAAGGCCCTGATCGTCGCTGCGCCGGGTTTCGTAACGGATCGTCATCCGGCAAAAGCCGATGGCTTTACACGCCCGCCGTTCGCTCATCCCATGGTGACCCATCAGATGCGCGACAGCGTTCCGCTGGGCTGCGGGCGTCACCACTTCTTTCCCAAAAGGTCTTTCAAAGCTGCATTGTCGAGCATCGCATCCGCCAGAAGCCGCTTCAGCTTCGTGTTCTCGTCCTCTAGCGTTTTGAGCCGCTTGGCTTCAGACACGTCCATGCCGCCGAATTTGGCCTTCCATTTATAGATGCTGGCATCGCTGACGCTGTGCTTGCGGCAAAGCTCCGCGACAGGCATGCCCGCCTCGTGCTCCTTCAGAATGCCGATAATCTGTTCGTCTGTGAAACGGCTGCGCTTCATTCCCTGGTCCTCTCGATGGGCCAGAGCTTACTTCAAAATGGATTATTTCAACGGGGCAAGGTCATATTATTTGAAAGGGTATTTTTTGAATCGCCAATGAGGGTCTTTTCCTCAACATAAAATTGCGATCCGTCATCGGCGGTCACGAGATAATCCGGTCCGGCTGTGTTAGAGCCGCGAATGGTTACAGATTTTGTTCCCGACAGGTTCGCCATGTAATTGGCGCCGGTGATTTCGCCTTCTGTGGTTTGGGCGCCGTCCGCTAGCGAAACACCGGGGTTTATCGGGTAATTGACGCCGTCGATTTCAATGTGTGGCTGGGATGCAAGATACTGGTTTTCCAGCCATGCTTCATCGTCAGCTACCTGTTTTGAGCCTACCGTATTCGCATCCAACTGCCTTTCATCAGCAGTCTTCCCGTCATCCCAGTCGTCACCCCCGGCAATCTCGATTCCGTATGCTTTAGCGGCTTTTTGAATGGCCTCGACACATGTCTCGGTGGCCTGCAAGTATGAACACCAGCCCGTACCGAGATGTTTGGTCCTGTGCCGCATCGACCGGACCGCCGAAAGACACACCGGGGGCGGTCAGCATGACCATCGCGAAAATAAGGATGTTCAACGTTGTCAGGGGCTGCCTTTTCCACTCAGATCGTTAAAAGCGCACTGATGCGCTCTAATCTTACTTCCCGACAAAGGAATTCTACGTATCAGCTTACTTAGCGCACTGTCGCCACACATTATTCAAAGTACCCATCATCATGCAATTGATGCAAACGAGCCCTAATTGCCTCATTTCCAAGATCATCTTGCAACAAAAGAATTCCATCAATAATAAAGATATAATTTTTCTTTTCTATCCACGTGTCTATTTCTTGCTTTAGTCTTATAGGGTTGTAAAAATGAAATTTCAGTTCTTTTTCATTTATCAAAACAACTACATCATCGCGAAAGCCTTTCGTTTTTAATTCATGAATCGTCAAATCATCATCTGGGTAATCAAATTTTATTTTAAAATCTAGCTTGCTCAAAAGATTTTCCTCATTACGTCGGAGTTAGCCTGATCTGATTCAGTAGAGATTGAAATTGCTCCATCGTCATCGGTGCTTTTGGAGCAATCTCAAAATGAGTCGCGCTATTTCCACGCTGTATCAGCTCCAACTCATCGGGAATGCTACCCAGATCTATCTTATGAGCGCCACCGAATTTCTCCAAGCCTGAGGGATCAGTATTAACAGAAACACCCCGTCCAGGCTGCACCAACCCCGTTGTTTTGTCGACTTTTACGTCAATATTTCTGACGGTTAATTTGTCCCCGCCACGATAGACTGATGTTTCATCGTCATCTTGATTCCCCCCATTCCCATCATCATCCGGATCAGGCGATCCAGTAGTTGCAACCGAACCACCAGTCGTAGTGCCATCGCCGCTCCCCGATCCGCTTTGTTGATTATAGACGACCAGCTTCTTTCCGTCGCGGGACATCATATTGGCCCAGTCGCCAAGATCAGCCGCCGACATTGGTGTGCTGCCAATTTGCCCGCCGATCAGGGTGAATGATCCATCGCTCTCTTCGCGCAGCGTCAGTGACAGAGATATGCTCCCGCCTCCCGGCAATGGAACATCGGTCGATACCGTGGTGCCGAACGAATAGGACGTCCAAGTCAGGGTCGTGCCATCATCCAGACGCTGCGTTTGAGCACTCAATCCTCCCTTCAACAACTCATAGCCCATTCCCGTCACGAACGAAGTGACCGCGAGAACCTGTTTCGTCCTGTCGGCAATCTGGTTCAGGATGAGCGTCGCAAGCGTTGGGGTGAGATCAAGGGTATCTCCGTCCGGTGTCTTGACTTTGCAGGAAGGCGCATCCGCATAAGCGGGTGTGATCAGCCAGTCGAAGATGCTGTGCCTGATTTCACCGTGCTCGCCGCATGTTTGCAGACCAGCCATCATCTTCGGATCATCCTTGTACTTGATGACCTTTTTGACGATCTGATTTTCTTCCGGTGTGATCTGCTTTGCCGCCTCCAACTTGTCGAAGGCGTCGCCGATTGCCTCCGCAATCGTCTTTCCTGCAGCGACGACCGCAATCGCGCTCTGCACCGAGACATAGGGCTCAAGCAGGATATGCTTGTCCTTAGTGATGACGCTCTGCTGGGCCGGATCGCTGTTGATCTGATCGACCGGCCGGGTCGTGCCGCTCTGTTCGAGGGCGGCCTGCTGGTCGGTATTGCGGATGGTAATGTTGCCGGGAGCTCCGCTGCCGCTGATCGTCGCCTTGACGGACTGCTCGACATCGTCGAGCTGGTATTTGCCCTCGGCGCTCGAATTGTTCTGCGTTTTGCCGTTAGCGTCGGCACCACTGTAGAGGTCGATATTGGCGTCGACCTGATAGCCCTGGTATTTTTGCGAACCGACAAAGTCTGACCAGGTCAGCGTACCGGTATCGAGATTGACCTGTCCATCGCTGGAGATCAGGCCGGAGGCGGCCAGGTTGGTGTTGCCGCCGACGGTGATGGTCTGGTCGCCGGTTGAGTAGAGGCCGGACGGCTGATCAATCCAGCTGGTCGAGCCGCTGCCCTTTCCGAAGCCCGGCTGCACGCCGCCGAGCGTCAGGCCACCGAGCGCCGTCTTGGCGTTGTCCGTCGTCAGCAGTGGCGAACCGTCGTCACTCTTGCCAACCGTCGGGCCGGTGAAGGAGAAGCCGAGGGATTGTGAGCTATTGGACTGACTGCCGGTGCCAGGCGTCGAGACGATGGAAAGATCGCCGCCGACAGTCCCGATGATCGTGCCTGCCGAGAAAATCGTGTTGTCGAGCGTCGTGTTGCCCTTCGACGTGAAGGTGATGCCGTTCGAGGCACTAACGACCGACACCACAGGCGTCGTCGAGGTGGAACTCGACTTCGACTGTCCGGCCGAAACGCTGCCGGTCGGCGTGATACCGGTCACGCTGCCAGCACCCACGCCGACAGAGACGCCGATGCTGGCCCCCGCCGACTTGCTGCTGCTGGAAGCCTCACTCGATGCCCACGCGCCGCCCATATCAATATTATTGGCCGAGATCGACACGCTGCCATTGTCGGGATCATCGGCATGGTCGGAGCTGGCCACGGCCGAGATTTGCAGGCCGCGGCTAACAAAGTCGCCATTTGTCGAGATATCGACCGAGCTGGCGCTGATCGTCGGAACGACCGGCGTCGAGGTGGTGAGAGATGTCTCCGTCTTCGAATAGGTGAAGCCCGCCGTCAGCGAAATCGAGGCGAGGTTGCCGGCATTCAGGCCGTCGGAAAGGCTCGACAGTGCATCATAGGCCTTCATGCCAGCAAAGGCGGCGTTGGCTGCCGAGTAGCCGTCCGTGACATTGCCGATCTTCGATGCCAGATTCTGCACACTTTGCCCGGCGCTGAGGATGCCTGAGGATACGCCGAGGCTGACGCCGGCAAAGAAGCTGGTGGCCACCTGGTCGAAGTTGCTGACATCATTGCCAGAAAGGAAGTTGACGCCGTTCTGGCCGAAGATGGTGACATTGCCGCCGGCGGAAATCTGGCCGGCCTGATCGTTGAACGTATCGCCCGCCTTAAGCGTAATGTCGTTGCCAGCAGTAATCGTCGAGACCGCATTGGTGTCGGCACTCTGGGTCGTCTTGTTGGTGAAGCGACCGGCGCCGATGCCGATCGAGGCTCCAGAACTGCTGGCCGATACCTGAAGGCCGAAGCCGGAGCGCTTGTCGTCCTTCGAGCTGTCGGTGCTTTCATGGCCCGGCAGGATGTTGATGTTGCCGGAAGCGATACCAGTCACGTCGCCCATGTTTGCCGTGATCGACGAGCCGATGACGTTGAGATCGCCCGCCGTCGCCGTCAGATTGACGTTGCCATTGGCGGCGGCCAGCGTCGATCCGACATTGTCGGTCGAACTCTCGCTGATCGTCTTGCTGTGGCTGCCATAGATGGAGATAAACCCGCCACCGGAGCCGACGCCGATGCCGGACTTCTTGGTCTGTTTGTCGCTCTCGTGCTCTTCCTCGGCCCCCATGATGGTGACGGTGGAGCCCGAGAGGCTGAGATTACCACCTGCGGCCATCTCCGAGCCGGAGATTACGGTCTCGCCCCCGGCTTTGGCCGTGACATTGCCCGTTGCCGAGATCGACGATCCAACATTGGTCTCGTCATAGGTATGGGTGTGGGTCTTCGAGGACGACAGGAAGCCGCTCTTCTTGCTATCGGAGGTGGTCTCGTCCGTGTCCTTGCCAGAGGCGATGACAATGTTGCCGGCAGCCTGGATATTGGCGTCGGCTGTGTGCGTGGCATCGCCGGCGGTGACGTCGGAGGCCGAGATCGTGACGTTGCCGCCGGTTGAGGCGATACTCACTCCGGTCTGACCGGAAACCGACGAGCCCTCTGCCGTCGTCGTCGCCTCGCTCGCCTTCTTCGAGCCGGACTTGCTGGAAGACGAGGCGCTATCGGTTGCCTCGCCAATGGTGACATCGCCCTTGGCGCTGAGGGTGGCCGTGCCGCCCTTGGCATCGATATCCGAGCCGATGACACTGATATCACCCTTGTCGGCCTGGACGGTCACGCTGCCATTTCCGGAGGTGATCGACGAACCGTTGCTGGTGAGCGCGGTCGAGGACGAACTTCCGCTCTTGTAATCGTTGGCAGCGCCAGACTTGGTCTTCGAGCTCGAACTCGTTTCGTCCTGAGAGGCTGTAATCGCGATATTGCCGTTCTGCGAGACGATGCCGAGATTGCCGCCGGCGTCGAGCGATGAGCCGCCGATCAGAACACCCTGGTCGCCAGATACGAGCATGGTGCCACCGGCGATCAGCGACGACCCCAGCTGTGTCTGGCTGGTGGTCGTGGTGGTGGTGCCTCCTTCGGCAAGGCTCAGCCGATCCTTGCCGAGCACGGTGTTCTCCACACCGGCGGAGATGATGTTGACCGCACCGTTCGTGGAGAGAACAGAGAGATCACCGCCGGCCTTGGCGGAGCTTGCGATAATGTTGACGCCGCTTGCGCCGGAAATGTTGAGATTGCCGCCCGTCGTCACCGTGGTTCCTACGAGCGTCTGGACGCCACCATTGTCCTGTTTGACTGCGCCGACTGTCACGGTCTGGCCGGAGAGCTGTGCGGAGCCGCCGCTCGTCACCTTGGTGCCGGCAAGCGTCAAGCTGCCGGCGCCGGCATCCACCTTCAGGCTGCCACCGGCTGTTATGCCGCCATTGGCGGCAACGATCGTCTGGCCGCCGATGTTCATGGTCTGCGCGGCAAGCGTGATGCCGTTGGCGGCATTCAGGTTCATATTGCCGCCGGCAAGGAAGGCGCCGCCATTGGCCTTGATGTCGGTGGCATTGATGGTCATGCCGTCGGCCGCGGCGATCGCGCCGGAATTGTCGACGGAGCCAGCATCGATGCTGACGGTATTGCCGGCGATGGTGGCAGCGGATGTGGTCTTTGCCCTGTCCGCGGCCGAGAGATAGACGACGGGCACCAGCACGGGGGCGCCATCGACGACCTCGGTCTGGTAGATCACCATCGACTCGCTAAGATTGGCCGCCTGTTCCGGGCTGAGCGTTTGCCCAAGGGCAAGTCCATTCGCCTCGGCATAAGCGACACCATTGTCGAGCAGCGTCTTCATCTGATCGGTGGCGTTGTTGCCGGGGACGAAGGAGCCAGCGCCAAGGCCGTCACCGACCAGCTGCCGCATCTGCTCGTCGACGAGCTGGTTGTCGAAATAGGCGTCGCCGAGGAAGGGAACCTTGGTCTCGGGCGTATAGCCGATCCGGTCGATAAAATAGCCGGAACCATAAAACTTCGAGACGTCGAGGAAGGCTGCCCGTGTCTCGAACAGGAAGACCTGACCCGGAACCGTGCCGCCAACACCTCCGGATTGCGGCTTGGCGAGCGCGGCAAGCTGAGCGCCATTCACCTGCAGGATCTGGGTGAGATTGCCGCTATTGCCGATAGCAGCGGTGAGCTTGCCCATCAGGCTGTTGGGGTTGATCGAAGCGCCACCCGCCGTGAGGCTGTTGCCGGTGATCGCAGGACCGCCGGCTGCCGTCACGCCGTTGCCGCTGATCGACGTACCGCCAGTCACGGTCGGATTATTGCCGCCGATCGACGTCGCGCCGGCAACCGCAAGGCTATTGCCATTGATGGCTGGACCGGAACCGATCGTCGGGCCACCGCTTGTCAGCGACGGGCCGCTGCCAGCTGTCGCACCGCCATTGGCTGCCACGCCTGTAAGAGCAGCATTGACATTGAACAGGGCACCGCCGGCCGTCATGCTGTTCAAGGCGCCAAGCGGATTGCTCGTGGTCGCTGCAGCGTCAATCGCCACTTGCCCTGCGATCGAACCGTTGGAAGCGACGTTGTTGACCGCGCCGGCGGAGATATTGAGTGCGCCCCGCGCCTGGATGACGCCCGACAGGACGCCAATGGCCTGGACACTCACCGCGGTGCCGGCCGCCAGATCCTTCGATGGGTCACGTGTGCCGTTGGGATTATCCGAATTGCCGACATCAGGGTAATATTGGCAGGGCGTCGAGCTGTCACAGGTCGTCGTGACCGTGCGGTTCAGCGTTGCGCCATCGTTGGTCAGCGTTCCCGCGACCGTGAGCGTCATGTCGCCGTCGGACTTGATCGAGCTGTAGGAGTTGGTCAGATTGGGCGCGTTGATCGTCAGGTTGCCGCCGGCGCGGATCTTGGCGTCAGCGCCAGCACCCGCCGTCAATTGGTCCTCGGCAATAAGCTGGCTGACCAGATGATCGATGGTCTGGACCGTCTCGTAAGTCGGCGGGTCATGATCGCCCGAGCCATTGCATCGCGTAGCGCATCGGGTCGTCTCGGTTATCACGTCATAGGGCGACAGGATCTCATTGGAGATCTGCACATTACGCTGGATCGCCGGTGTCGAAGTCGTGGTGTTGACCAGCGTGTCGGTCAGGATCGACATGGTGCCGCCGGACTGAATGAGGCCCGCGGTATTGACGACGGCGCCGTTGCGCTGACCGCCGCCAGGCCCTGCAATGGTGAGCCCGTTGCCGGATAGCAATGCACCCTGATTGTTGTTGAGCGTGCCTCCGACGAAAAGATTGGCGTTGTTGCCGGCAAAGACGAGACCGCTCGGAGTGTTGTTGAAATCGCCGGCGATATTGAAGGTAACGTTGTTGGCGGCTGCCAATTGCCCGCTATTGCCGAGCGACGGCAGGGTCAGCGTCAGGTCATGTGCGGCGAGCAACTCGGTATTGGCGTTGGTGGTGAGACCACCGGCAGCCGAGATGGCGATATCGCCGGAACCGCCGGCATTGGTGACGGTGCTGACCTGCGCGTTGGAGAGATCGGCGGCGCCGGAAAGATTGAGCGCCAGGCCGCCGAAGACGAGATTGCTGCCCGACAGGTTGGCCGATGATGCGTTGACGATCAACGAGCCGCCGCCGGCGATCCGGCTACCCCTGGTGCCGGACAGATCCAGCGCACCGGTGTTGAGCGTCAGATTACCGCCGACGCGGGTGGTGCTGGTATAGGCGATGGCGCCGGGGGCGGTGAGCGTGGCGTTGCCAAGGCTCTGCAGGCTGGAATAGCCGATGTTCTGCGTGGCACTGGCGGCAAGATTGCCGCCTGAGAGCAGAGAATTGGCGTTGATGCTGCCATTCGAGGCGGCAAGCGTCATCGTGCCCGAGCGCTGCAGCATCAGGCTCCCGCCGGCCGCAGCATTGGTGGCAGCAAAGTCGACGCCGGAAACCAGGGTATCGATCGTCATCGACCGGGCGGACAGATTGGCATTGCGGCTGGCGAGCGACTGGCCGGTAAGCGTGATCGCATTGCCGGCGGTGATCGTCAGATCGCGATGGGCGACGGCATTGGCGCTGACATTGTTCGACGCATTGGCCGTGATGCTGCCGGCCGCCATCAAGCTGTTGGAGGTTACGTTGCCGGACGTGGCCTTCACCGTGAGGTCGCCAGCTTGGCCGAGAACGATATTGCCGGTTGCCGATTGGCTGGTCGCGGCAAAATCGACGCCGGCGACAATGACATTGCCACTGATGCCCGATCCGGTGATCGAGACGTTACTTCCACCCAGAAGCTGGCCGTTGATCGCAATCGCACCGGGATTTGCGGACGACCCGATCGAGACAGCGCCGTGACTTGTGATGTTGCCGCCCGTAAATGCGCTCGCCAGCACATCGAGGTTGCCAGCGACGATCAGAGTGCCGGCAGTGGCGCTTCCTGCATTGATGTCGAGATCGCCACTAGATCCGAGAGCAATGGCGCCGTTTGATGATTGCGCGGTGGTGGCGAAGTCGACACCTGTAATGGCCTGGCCAAGCTGGACGGTCTGGCCGGAGAGCGAGACGTCGTTGCCGCCGAGGAGCTGGCCCGTGACTTTGACGCTGCTGCTGCCGGCAAGGGTGATGTCGCCATGCCCAGTAACAGCGTTGGCTGTGATCGTGCTGCCGCTGGCCTCGATCACACCGGCGGACAGCATGGTTTGCGTAGCGATTCCTGCGGTGGCGGCAAGGTTCATGCCGCCGGACGATCCGAGCACGATGCTGCCACCGGCGGCATTAGTGGCGGCAAAGTCGATGCCGGAGATCAGGACGGGCGCACTGATGCTGCCGCCATTGATCGTCAGATTGCCTGCGGAGAGGATCTGATTGGAGACAGCGACGTCTCCGGTAATGCCGACATTGCCATGGCTCGTGATGCTGTCGGCGGTGAGATCCGCGGCCTTTGCCGTGAGATCACCGGCAGAAAGGATCGTTCCTCCGGCGATATTGCCGGAGGCCGTCAGGTTCATGCTGCCAGCGCGATTGCCTGCAATCGTCGCGGACGAACCCAGCACGATATTGCCGCCCGCCGCATTGGTGGCGGCAAAGTCAATACCGGAAATCAGAACAGGCGCGTTGATGCTACCGCCGTTTATCGTCAGATTGCCTGCGGCCAGGATCTGATTGTTCACATCGACATTGCCGGCAACACCGGTTGCGGTAATCGCCACATTGCCGTGACTGGTGATGCTGTCTGCCGTGAGATTGGCCGCCTTCGCCGTGACATCGCCCGCCGACAGGATCGTGCCGGCAGTGGCGTTGCCGGATATGGTGAGGTCCGTGTCGCCGGAGCTGGCAAGCTTGATATTGCCACCGCTGGCGTCGGTTGCCGCAAAATCGACGCCGGAAACGAGAAGGCCAGCATTGAGGCTGTTTGCATTGATCGCGAGATCGCCGGCCGACAGCACCTGGCCGCTGATGCCAACGCGACCACTTGCGCCAGTGCCGCTGGCCTTCAGGGTGGCGTCGCCATGGGCGGTCAAACTGCCCGCCTTGAGATTGGCGCCGTCGGTGGTGAGATCGCCGGCCGACAGCAGCGTGCCGACGGTGATATCGCCTGTGGAGATTAGCGAAACGTCACCGCTTACTGTCTGGACGATGTTGCCATTGGCGGCCGCTGTTCTGGCAAAGTCGACACCGGAGACGATGGTGCCGGCCGTTATGCTCTGGCCCGAAATGGCAACATCGTTACCGCCGAGAATCTGGCCGCTCACATCTACGCCGCCGGCAGCCGTGCTGGAAAGAGTGATGTGCTTATGGCCTGTGACCGCAGCTGCGGTGATGGACGTGCCGCTGACATCGATGGCGCCGGCTGCTTGTAGGGTTGGTGCCGCAACGACGCCGTTCACTGACACCGTCAAATCGCCAGCCTGGCCGAGAACGATATCGCCGCCAGAGGCGTTGGTGGCACTAAAATCGATACCGGAGATGATCGTCTGGGCAGACAGGCTCTGACCGGTGATCAAGACATTGCCCGCGCCGAGAATTTGACCATTTACGGTGGTGGCGCCATCGAGCGTGACAGCGCCGTGCGCCGTGACAGCATTGGCGGTCACGGTCGAGCCGGCAGCCTTGAGATCGCCAGCCGACAACAGTGTAGCGGTGTTGATATTGCCTGTTGAAGCGAGGTTCAGATCACCGCTGCTGGCGAGTACGATGTTGCCATCGGCGGCAGCC